>NZ_JBEYUS010000009.1:0-143567 GCF_040643635.1 Saccharopolyspora sp. NPDC047091 | reverse complement strand
CCGGTTCAGGACCACCCGCTCGTGTAGTGGCGAACGCGTGTTCGAGTCCGGATGATCGGATTCATGGACCCCAGAACCCGCACCCACCGCAGGCTCAGTGATACGGTCCTTGCACGATCAGATGCACGTGCATCTGATCGTTGCAAGCAACTCGGGGAAGGCTGGGAACTTCGATGCCGGAGATCCGAAACGGAATGATCGCGGGACAGCTACCCGAAGCGTCCTGGAGAAAGAGCGCGCACAGCGGCTCGGTGGGCAACTGCGTGGAGCTGGCCTCCCTGCTGGACGGTGACATCGCGGTCCGCAACTCCCGCTACCCGGACGGGCCCGCGCTCATCTACACCCGGGCGGAGATCGCGGCCTTCCTGTCCGGTGCCAAGGACGGCGAGTTCGACGACCTGATCGTCTGACCCCCGGCCCGCCCCCCGCAATCGACCAGCGCTCGCGCAGAACCCTCGGTGGCGTCATGAACGACATAACGGACGGCTTGCAGGCACTCATCGCCCGCGACTTCCACTTCGCGCACCCCCGCGACGCGAACGGCACCCTCATCGCCGTCGTCGGCATCCGGGTGCACCACGGCGTGATCGACATCGTGCAGCTCTACGGGGAGGACGAAGCCGACGCCGCCCGCATCCCGGGCGACGAGCCGGACGTCCTGTTCCCGAAGACCGTGCTGTGGCGCACCACCGGTTCCGCGGACGAAGTGGTCGAAGCGGCGCTGGCGCTGGCGGACCCCGACGAGGACCGGGCCGCCGCGAAAGGCTGCTGGGTACCCACCCGCGCGGGGCGTTCCACCTGGTTGGCCGCCTCCGCCTGACCCGGCCCGGCCAGGCGGCTGACGATCCACGGCCGCGGCAGTCCGCCCCACCCCGGCGGACCGCCGCGGCCGTTCGCGCATCCGGCGCCGGAACGACCGGCCCCGGCAGGAACCGGCGCCGACCTGCCGAAACCGAACGCACGGCACCGGAACGCACCCGCGCCGAGCAACCCCGCGGCTCCCGGCACGTCCCACGGGACGAGGGACGCGCGCCCGATCTCGGCCTCCCGCAGGAGGCGACCCCGGCCGATGGGCCGATCCGCCCACCTCGGCGGTCGGCGACGGTGGACGAGCAGGCCGGCCGGTACCGGGCGCCCACGACGAGGAGGAGGACCCCGTGTCCGCGACATGCCCGATGAGCAACGGCGCGATGATCGCCGACGGGATCAGCAAGGAATTCGGGACGGCTCGTCGACCGGTGCTGCACGACGTCACCCTGCGGGTCACCCCCGGGCGCTGCACCGCCGTGGTCGGACCCACCGGCTCCGGCAAGAGCGTGCTGCTGCGCTGCCTGGCCGGGCTGGAACGCCCCACCCGCGGGTCGGTGCGGATCGCGGGCACCGAGCTCACCGCGCTCGACGAAGGCGCCCGCACCGAGTTTCGCCGCACCCGGATCGGCGTCGTCTACCCGCAGGCGAACCTGCTGCCCCAGCTCGACGTGGCCGACAACCTGCTGCTGCCGCTGGACACCGCGGGCAGGCGCGCGGACCCGGAGCTGCTGCAGCGCGCGCTGGACGTGCTGGACGTGCGGGCGCTGCTGGAACGCGCCACCCCGTCGCTGACCCGTGCGGAGGAACTGCGCGTGGCGCTGGCCCGCACCGTGCTGCAGCAGGCCGACCTGCTGCTCGTGGACGAGCCGACCGCCGCGCTCGACGCCATCACCGGCAGGCACCACCTGCGGCTGCTGCGCCAGTGCAGCGCCGAGTTCGGGCTGCCGCTGGTGCTGTTCTCCGCCGACCCGTCCGTCGCCGGCTACGCCGACCGCGTCGTCGTCCTGCAGGACGGGCGCGTCGTGCAGGAGCGGGAGCGCCCCGCGGACTGCGGCTGCGAGTCCGCCGCGGCCGAGCACATCGCCTGATCCCGCGCGTCGCGCGGCCACGCCCGCGGCGGGTTCCGAGTGACCGGCGACACCGAGCGCGCCGGATGCGATCATGGTGCGCACGCGGTCGGCGCGCGACGACCGCCCTGCCCCACCGAACCCCGCGCACGGCGTCCCGGCCGCGGCCGCACCACGGGTGATCCCTCCCGATCCCCGGCGAGTGCCGAGCGGCGGGTCCTTCGAGCGCGCCCGACGAGAGCAGGTCGATGTCAGAACCGGAAGTCGAACCCGTCCGGGTCCGCGATCTGATCGTCCGGCCGCAGGGCTCGACGGTGCTGATCCTGCACTCCTCCGGCGGCGATGAGACCGAGCAGCGCGTGTTCGGCGCCGTGCCCGTCGCGGCGGGCGACGGCCTCGTGCTGGCCGCGGCCGAAGCCGTGCGCGCCGGCGGGTTCCGCGCCGCGCTGCGCCACGCCAGCAGGATGGCGGTCACCGCCGCGGCCCGCGCCAAGACCACCGGCTCCGATGCGCCGCGGCTGTGGCTGGCGATCTCCGGAGCGGGTCGGCTCGACGGCCGCGGCCGGTCCACCGCGCAGAAGCTGGCCCGCGAGTTCTCCGTCGAGGTGTACGCCCCGGACGGCCCGGTCACCTTCGTCGCGGGCGGCTCGATCTTCACCGGCGCCGACCACCACGGCTGGATCCGGTTCCCCGCGGGCGGCGGCGCAGGTGAGCTGCACAGCGCGCGCTACCCGCAGCCGCCGTGGGAGGCGCTGCTGCCCCGCGGCGCGGTGCACGACGGCGGGCTGCACGCCGAACCGGTCCCGGCGGGGCTGGCTGCCTCGGCGACCGCGGAGACCACCGCCGACGAGGTGTGGCACGCCGTCGCGGTGTCCGCGGAGCACCCGCGCATCGTGCTCGGCGGGCCGCGCGGACCGTCCATCGCGCCGCACCAGGTCGCGGCGCTGCTGCGGCGCTTCCCGCGCACGGTGCGGGACCGCATCCAGCTGGTGCCCGCGCACCCGGACCCCGCCTCCCCGCAGTGGCTCGGCAAGCTCGCCGCGCTCCTCGGGCACGACGTGGTGGCCGCCACCGGGCTGATCCGGCACGGCGTGCACGCCGAGTTCACCCTCGTCCCCGACCAGCGGGGCGGGCCGAGCTGGCTGCCGCTCGCGGCGCTGCTGCGGTACTCCCCCGACGGGCGGGTGGAACCGGTGCTGGCCGGGGCGCCGCCGCGCGGCTGGCTGCCCGCCGGGCCGCTGGTGTTCCGCTGGAGCGGGATGACCGATCCGCAGCCCACCCCGCACGAAGTGATCGCGAAGGTGGTGCCCGCGGGCATCGCGCTGCTGCCCGCGCCGCGCGCGGGCGTCCCCGGCGCCGCCGACCGGCTCTCGTTCGAACCGGACCGGCTGACCGTCGTGCTGGGCTGGCCGTGCACCCCGCTGCCGGAGGGGATGCCCGCGGCGCTGAACCGGCTGCTGTCCGGGCTGGACGCCGAGCAGCGGGCGCGGGTGCGGTTGCTGGTGCAGGGCATCGCGCCGGAGCCGATGCGCGAGCAGCTGCGCGGCGCGGCCGGGCCGCTGGCCGACCGGCTGCGGTTCCCGGCGGTGCTGCCCGCGGCGGCGGGGCTGGGTGATCCGGTGGCCGAGCCGGGCGATCCGGTGGCGGGTCCGGGCGATCCGGTGGCCGGGACGGGTGTCCCCATGGCAGCGCCGGGTGATCCGGCCGAGCCGGGTGCTCCGGTGTCGGCTCCGGCGGGCGAACCCGTCGTGGCACCCCGGTCCTCGGACGGACCGGCCGCGGCGCAGGGCTCGTCCGGTACCGGGACCGGTGCGGACGTGCCGGACGCGTCCGCAGCACCCGCCGGGCCTCCCGCCGACTCCGCCGAGCCCACCGGCTCGGGGACCACCGCTACCGAAGCGCTGGGAACCCCGGCCGAGCCGTCGCCCGGAAAGGCCGGGCCCGAACCGGGCACTTCGGACGGTCCCGGTACCTCGGACGAGTCCCCGGGACCGGTGACGTCCTTGGCCACCAGGAAGATTCCGCTCACCGGCCTGCTCCCCGCCGACGCCGGGTTCCCGGTCGCGGTGCGCGCCGACACCGCGCAGGACGTCCCCCGGATGTCCGCCGAGGTGTCGATGACGCAGCTCGCCACCCCGTCCGCGCTGCCCAAGCGCCAGCCGGGCGCCTCTCCCCTGTCCCTGCGGTCGCGGGAGCGCAAGGCGCGGCTGTCCGCGGCCGCCGCGAAGCGGGCCGAGCAGCCCGAGCCGGTCCGGGTCACCCAGCTCGCCACGATCAGCGCGGCGCAGGTGCACCCGCCGGAACCGGACCCGGCGAACGTCCCCGTCGCCCCTGCGGACCGCACCACGCGGCTGTCGGTGGCCGCGCTGCGGTTGCCGCCGCGTCGCGCCGCGTCCGGGGAGCGCTCGGCGCTGGTACCGGTGCCCGCGCTGCCGCAGTTCCTCGCCGAACGGCGCAGCAGCGAGCAGCAGCGCACCGCGTTCGCCCAGCGGGCGGGCACCGACTTCGAGAGCGGGCTGGCGGCGGTGCGCGCCGCGCTGGCCACCTCCGGCGAGGAGGTGCAACCGGAACCCGAAGCGGACCTGGTGGCCGCCCGGCTGTACCTGGGCGCCGGGGCGTTCGGCGCCGTGTCGGTGAACCGCGCGCTGCGCGGCGCGGGGCGGGACGAGTTCGGCGACCACGCGGTGTGCCTGATGTCCGGGCTGCGCCGGTTGCCGGTGCACGGCGGGCCGGTGTACCGGCTGCTGGAGCTGGACGTGCTGGACGTGTACGAGCCGGGGATGCCGGTGTCCGAGGCGGGTTTCCTCAGCGCCAGCACCGAACCGGTGCGCGCCGCGGACCACGCGCAGGTGATGCTCTGGTCGCAGGACGCGCGCCGCACCGCGCCGCTGGGCGACACCACCGGGGAAGTCGTGTTCCCGGCCGGGGCCCGGTTCGCGGTGCTCGACGTGGACCGCGCGGCGGACGGGCCGGTGGTGCTGCTGCGCGAGCTCGGGCGGGCCGAGGAGCCCGGGGAAGCCCCGGATTCGGACGCCGAGCACCTGGAGCTGATGCGGCTGGCCCGCAAGCACCGGCGGGCCCAGCCCCGCACCCCCGCCGGGGATGCGCTGGCCCGGTTGGCCGAGCCGGTGGGCTTCGTCCCGGACGAGGTGCCGGAGCCCGCGGAGCACTAGCGGTCCACAACCGAGGGAAAACCTCCGACAACACCGGGGCGCCCGCCGCCGCAGCCCGGAGATCATCGCGGGCACCCCGGTGAACAGCGGGAACACGTTCGGGAACGGTCCGATGCCCGGGGGTGGGGACCGCTGCGGTGGGTCACCGGGGACGGTCGCCGACCGGTTCCGCGACGCCTGTTCGGTGTTAGTGTTCAACTGCAGTGCACACTTGGCGCAACCGCGGCCGGACTCACCGCGAACCGCTCGCCCGGTCCGAACGGCGCCGGAGACCCCGGAACCGCCGATCACCGCGCGGACGCGACGGATGCGCGGACGGCTCGTGGACCTCCGGGCGCGGAGAACGAGAGCGAAATCCATGTCTGACCTCGACGAATCCGGGACCGCACGGGTTCGCGACCTGGTCGTGCGAGCGCACGGCTCGACCGTGCTCGTCGTGCGCCGATCGGCTGCGGACGAGGAGAGCGCGGCGCTGGCGGGCACCGTGCCGGTCGGCCGCGGCGAAGGCCTCGTCCTCGTCTCCCCCGCCTCGGTGCAGGCCGGTGGTTTCCGCACCGCGCTGCGCAAGGCCTGCCGAGCCGCGGTGGCCGCCGCGGAGCCGACCCGGAACCCGGCCGAGCAGGTCCGGTTGTGGGTGGCGGTGCCGTCCTTCGGCGAGCGCGGCCGCGGCCGCCCGCAGGCGCAGAAGCTCGCCCGCGAGCTGGGCGCCGAGGTGCACGCCCCGAGCGGCCCGGTCCGGATCGTCGCGGGCGGCTGCGTGTACGCCGGGGACGAGGACCACCGGTGGATCCGGTTCACCGCGGACGGCCCCGGCGAGGCGCACGGCACCCGCTTCCCCCGCCCGGACTGGGAGGACCGGTTGCCGCGCGGCGCGGGCTACGACGGGACGCTGCACCTGCGCCCGGTGCCAGCGGGTCTCGCCGCCGCGCCGGACGGCGCGGAGCAGCTGCTGGAACCGGCCCGCTGGATTCCGATCGCGTCCGCCCGCCCGCGGCTGGTGGTCGGCGGCCGCGGTCTGCTGCCGCACCAGGTGGCGGCGCTGCTGCGGCGGTTCCCGGACGCGGTGCGGCTGCGGATGCAGCTGGTGCCGCTGGACCAGTGGACCGCGTCCGGCGGGTGGCTCGCGGAGCTGTCCCGGACGCTGGGGCACGAGGTGGTGGCCACGATCGGCCCGCTGCAGCAGCTGGGCGGGCTGGAGGCCGCGCACCTGGTCGACGCGATCGGCGCGCCGACCTGGCGCCCGTTCGTGGCCGCGATGCGGTACGGCCCGGACGGCCGGATCGCCGCGGTGCAGGCGAACCTGGCACCGCGCGGCTGGGTGCCCGGCGGGCCGCTGGTGTACCGCTGGAGCGGTTCGCCGGAGGTGCAGCCGACGCCGCACGAGATCATCGCGAAGGTGGTGCCCGCCGGGCTGGCCCTGGTGCCCGCGAGCAAGGTGGCGTCCGCGACCTCCGCGGACCGGCTGGCGTTCGAGGTGGACCGGTTGACGATCACGGTCGGCGTGCCGTGCACCCCGATGCCGGAGGGCGCGGCGCTCGCGTTGAACCGGGTGCTGAGCGGGCTGGACCGGGAGCAGCTGGCACGGGTGCGGATCCTGGTGCTCGGCGTCGCGGACCGGGCGGCGCGATCGGCGCTGCTGCAGGCGGCCGGGGAGCTGCGCGGCCGGGTCGCGTTCCCGAAGGTGCTCTCGGCGCCGCTGCGCGACGAGGAGCACGCGACGGTGCGGGTGCACCGCCAGGCCGCGGCACCGGCGCCTGCCGCAGCGGAGACCGAGCGGACGCAGCGGGTGGAGCGCACCCAGGTGGTCCGGGCGGACGTGGCGGCGGCCGCGGGTGCACCGGACGCCGTCCGCACGAGCGGTGCCCCCGCACCGGTCGCGGCGACGGCCGAGCCGGTCGCCGAGCAGACCACCGTCGTGCGCGCCGCGGACGTGGCAGCAGCCGCATCCACTCCCGCAGCCGAAGAGACCACCGTCGTACGCGCGGCCGACGTGGCGGCAGCCGCATCCACTCCCGCAGCCGAAGAGACCACCGTCGTACGCGCCGCGGACGTGGCAGCGGCCGCATCCACTCCCGCAGCCGAAGAGACCACCGTCGTACGCGCGGCCGACGTGGCGGCGGCAGCGCCTGCGGAATCTCCCGCAGCACCAGCGGAATCCGCGACGGCGAACGCCGAGCCCACCGAGTCCGAAACCGCCCCTGCGACGGGGAACCCGACTGCCGCGGCACCGCCCGCGGCGGCCGCCCCGCACATCACGATGTCCGGCGGCCCGGCCCCCGCCGCGGCGGCCGAAACGGTCCGGGTGGACGTCTCCACGCTCCGCGCGGCCATGGCGGCCGAAGCCGATCCCGAACCGGCCGCGGCGGAACACGAGTCCACCGATCCCGGCGAATCCACCGCCCGAGCCAGCTGATCAGGAAGACCGCGCGCCCCACCGACGGCGGCACCGCCGAGCCGAGTCCTCCGCGCCGCCGTCGACGCGCGGCGCCCCTCGCCCGTCAGCGGTGGAGCCCCTGCGCAACGACCACCAGCGCAACCGCCGACACCGCAGCGGGTTCTCAGCCGTTCCCTCGCGAGGACGGCGTTTTCGCCTGTGGCGGAGCCACCGGTGGAATCGATCCCGCAGCGAGGGAGCCGCTGAGGTTCCGCCACCCGACCACTGCGCGGCAGAAGCAGCGAAGCAGACCAGGACTCAGACCAACGACGTGTCCAAGTCCTCCGCCTTGAGGATGGTGAGGTCGTCGGCGACCGCCGACACGTCCACCGCGAGCCGCGACGCCTGCCGGTCGGTCATGGCTTCGAACACGCGGCGCGCGGTACGGCCGTTGCCGAAGGTGCCGTCCTTCGGGATGGCCTCGAAGTACTCGAGCAGCACGGTCACGGCGTCGTCGTCGAGCTTGTAGTCGTGCTTGCGGCACTGCGATTCGACGATGGTCACGAGTTCGTCCGGCGAGTAGTTCGCGAATTCGATGGTGCGGCTGAACCGGGATTCCATGCCGGGGTTGGCGCTGAGGAAGTCGCGCATCTCGTTGGAGTACCCGGCGGCGATGACCACGACGTCGTCGCGGTGGTCCTCCATCAGCTTCACCAGGGTATCGATGGCTTCGCGGCCGAAGTCGGGTCCGCTGCCGCCGCGACCGGAGCTGAGCGTGTAGGCCTCGTCGATGAACAGCACGCCACCGAGCGCGGTGTTGAACGCTTCGGTGGTCTTGATCGCGGTGCCACCGATGATCTGGGCGACGAGGTCGGCGCGCGCCACTTCGATGAGGTGGCCGGAGCGCAGCACGCCGAGTTCGGCGAGGACCTGGCCGTAGAGCCGGGCGACGGTGGTCTTGCCGGTGCCGGGAGCGCCGGCGAAGACGAGGTGGCGGGCCATCGGCGGCGCGGACAGCCCGGCGTCGACACGGCGCTGCGCCATCTTGTTCAGGTTGACCAGCGAGGTCACTTCGCGCTTCACGCCGTCGAGGCCGACGAGGCGGTTGAGCTCGCCGAGCGGGTCGGAGCCGCTGGGCGCGCGGTCCCGCGCGGGCTGCGCCTGCTGGTCGGCGGGCTGCTGGTCGCCGGTGGCCGCCGCGGAGCTGCCGTAGGCGTCCTGGGCGCCGTTGCCACCGCTGATCAGGTTCTCCACGGTGATCTTCGCGCTGGGCTTGACCTGCCGGACGCCGCTGCCGCGGTTGTCGCGGACGGTGCAGCCGGACAGCTGCACGGTCTCCTCGGTCTCGAGGTGCACGCCGTCGGAGGCGCCGCCGGTGAACTCGGAGTCGGTGACGGAGCCGGAGGCGCCGTCGGCGAAGTGGCAGCCGACCTTCCCGCTGCCGTGCACCCGGCACTTGGTCAGGGTGAGGTCCGCGCCCGGGCCCGCGTGCACGCCGTACCCGGTGGATTCGGTGATGTCGCAGTTGGCCAGGGACAGCGCGGCGCCCTTCACCTCGACGCCGGAGCCGCCCGCGCGGCGGATGCTGAGGCCGCTGACGGCGGGCCGCGCCTCGCCGGTGACCTCGACGCCGGAGCCGCCGGTCTGGTCGATCTCGATGTTCTCCAGCCGCCCGCGGGCCCCGGTGTCCACCGCGATGGCGGCGCCGTCGCTGCCGACGACGCGGAGCCTGCGGAAGAACGGGTCGGAGCCGTCGTCGACGCGGATGCCGCCGCTGCAGGCGGAGACGTCGGTCTGGTCGAACTCGGGGACGCTGCGCTCGGTCACACCGATGCCGATTCCGTCCACATCGGACACCTCGCAGCGGCTGATCTCGCCGGAGGCCCGGCCGGCGAAGTGCAGGCCGCGACCGCGGGCGCCCTGGACGCGGCAGCCGCGCATGATCGGCGCGCAGGACTCGGCGACGTAGATGCCCTCGGCTCCGGCGCGCTCGACCCGGCATTCCTCCAGCTGCACGGATTCGGAGCTGGCGAGGTAGAAGCCGATTCCCTTGCTGTCCACCACGTTCAGCCGGGTCGCGGTGAGCTGCGCGTGCTGCTCGACGGCGATGGCGGGCTTCGAGGTGCCCGCGACGGTGGTGTCCTCGACGGTGATCCGGCCGCGGCCGTTGAGGCAGATGCCGTTGCCCGCGGCCTCGCGCACGGCGCAGGCGCGGACGGTCAGCCCGCCGCCGTCGGCGACGACGACCGCGGAGGTGCCGAGCTCGAGCAGTTCGCAGGAGTCCAGCACGCCGCCCTGCGCGGAGGTGACCACGACGCCCGCGCCGACCTGGTTGCGCACCTTGCACTCGCGCATCAGCACGCTGCCGGTGTCCCGGGCGTAGATGGCGGCCCAGCCGCTGCCGCGGACCTCGCACTCGGTGAGGGTGAGCTGACCGGCGGTGGCGAGCACGGCCGGGTTCTCCCCGTCGATGGCGTCGATGGTGACGCCGGACAGCGCGGCGGAATCGGCGGCCAGCGCGACCGCGACCCCCTTGTGCGCCACGATCCGAACGGTCCCGGGACCGTCCTCAGCGGTGATGGTGATGGCCTTGGTCAGCACCAGGTTCTCGGTGTAGCGCCCGGGACCCACCACGATCACCGCACCCTCGGACGCGCTGTCCACGGCGTCTCCGATGCTCCGGTGCCCCTGGCCGGTGCCCTGGGTGACCATGATGACGTTCTGGCTCACGTTCCCGGTTCCTCCGTACTCACCGTGCGTGCGACCGACGCGTCCCCCGCCGAGAAGCGGCTCCTGGCCACTCCTGCGACGTGGCGGCGCCCGAGGCGATCAGGATCGCGAAGCGCTGCGGGCGCGTCCGCGATGACCGCGCGCCGGGTGGACCGGCGGTACCGCGGCCCGCTGCGGCGATCCGATTCAGTCATAACCGCCGACCGGTCGCCACGGCGGCTCGGGAGCCGGTGGGCCGCTGTTCCTGGGGACATCCTTCATGGGTGATCGCGGTGGGCGACACCCTGGTCACACGCTATCCGATCTCGGTTCGCAGCGATCCGCGGGCGGCCTCGTCCTCATCCGCGGCGAGGTGCGCGCGGAGGGCGTCCGCCGACAGCCGCATCGACGCGGGCGAGTTCGGGTTCAGCAGCAGGTCGACGCCGCTCTCCGGCAGCGCTCCGGCGATCTCGGCGGCGTGCGTGCCGCGCCAGTCGGCGGCGTCGACGCGGTCCCGGTGCACCGGAGCGGTGACCACGAGCACCGAGGCCACGCCGTCCGGGGAGCGGTCGAGGACGGCGACGCCGTCCTCGTCGAGCGCGATCTCCAGCGCGGTGTCCACCAGCACCGACAGCAGCGCTTCCGCGCCGTAGTCGTCGCGGACCATGATGCGCAGCACCGCGTCCACCGGGTCGCTGGGCGATTCCTCGCTCAGCGGCTGGTAAGCCGGGTTGGCCTGGAAGCGGCCCCAGGAACCGTCGATCCACATCGGCCAGCCGCCGAGCAGCACTTCGCGGGGCGGTTCGGCGCCCTCTTCCGGGGGCACCCACGCCGGGTCGGTGAGCATCATCCAGTCGGTCGGCGTGGTCTCCCGGTCCGGCACCGCCGGCGCTCCTGCGGTGAGGTCCTGCTCCGGGGTCGGCTCGCTCATCGGGACTCCTCGGCGGGATCGATCGGCCAGGCCAGCAGCCGCAACTGCTCCCCGGCGGCGGTGGGCAGGCCGGCGCGCGCGGAGGCGCGCTGCTCGGCGGACGGTTCCCGCGCGGAGCGCACGAATCCGGCCACCAGGCGCAGCGAACCGGGACTGCCCGGGTTGAACAGCACGTCGGTGCCCTCCGGGAGCAGGTCGGCGAGGCCGTCCACCCCGGTCCGCCACCAGGAACCGATCTGCTCCGAGGCCAACCGGTAGTGCGGCGAGGTCGCCACCAGCAGGCACGGCACGTCGTCGGGCGAGCGCACCACGAGCGGACCGCCGCCGGGCCCGATCGCCACCTCCAGCTCGCTGTCGTGCAGCAGCAGCCGCAGCTGGTCCGGTTCGGCGCGGCGCGCGGTGAGCATCCGGAACAGCCCGTCGAGCGGGTCGGCGGGCGCGTCGGGATCGGTGGGCGCGTAGCCCGGGTTGGGGCGGAACCGGCCCAGCCCGCCGTCCTCGGCCGTCGGCCACAGGCCCATGATCGCTTCGACGGGGGGCTCGGTCTCCGCGGCCGACGGCGCCCAGCCCGGGTCCATCAGCAGGTAGAAGCGGGACTCACCCGTGTCCGGCATGCCGCGATCTCCTCACTCCCCGCCGGGGATGCGCTCTGCGGGGTTGATCAGGATTCGAAGAGGTGCCGCAGCGCGCGGTGGGTGCTCACCGCGTCGAGCCGCTCGGGCAGCCCGCTCGCGCGGCGGATGTGCTCCAGGAAGTGCTCGTCGGGCGCGAGCCCGTGCTCCTCCAGGTAGTAGGTGACCGCGTCCGGCCACAGCCAGACGCCGTCGCCCCGGTAGCTGGTGGGCACGACCTGGCCGCGGTCCGGGTCGACCACGTCGTCCATCGCGGCACCGGTGCTCAGCAGCAGCTCGCCCGCGCGCAGGTAGGCCAGCGCCTCCTCGCGGTCGTCGGCTTCGAGCACCGGGTGGTCGCGGTCGAACTCGGGGCCGCGGTCCGGGTCGACGCGGTCGAAGACCCGCGCGATGCGCAGCTCCACCGGTTCGTCCCTGGCCCAGGTCAGGGTGCCGCGGCCGCGGGCGGCGCGCTGGTAGGCGGGCGCGTCCTGCTCCCCCACCACCTCGATCCGCGGCACGTCGGGGTGGTCGGCGAGCGCGCGGTGCAGTTCGCCGCTGAGCCGCGGCAGATCGGCCTCCGCGGCGGCGGTGACCACGTGCACCGGCAGCGGGGAGCCCTCGCCGCGCGACGGGCGGCGCCAGGCGGTCCAGAGGCCGAGCGCGGCCGGGTTCCGGGACAGCACCGCGGTGAGCGCGGCGGTCACCTCGGCGGTCCGCTCCGGGGCTTCGTCGGCGTCGAACAGCCACACCGAGGGCGGGGTCTCGTCGGCGATGGGGATGCCGGTGAACACGGCGGAGGCGGCGTCGTCGACGAGTTCGCTGAGCAGCCCGGCCTGGGCGATGGTCACCGAGACCTTGTCCGCCGCGAGCACCTCGCACACCGAGCCCGCGACCCGGCCGACGACTCCGGTGGACAGCACTTCCCGCATCGACGCGAGGAAGTCGTCCGGCACCCGTCCCGCCAAGTGCAGCAACAGGTCGTGCATTCGATCGGCAGTGGACACCGGGCGCACCTCTCTCTCCTGCGGAAGATGGTCCCACGGCCGCGCGCGGACCCCGGTCTTACCCCGATCGGAGGTTCCGGTGCGCGGCCAAACCCTCACGAACCGGCCGTTCCCGGCTCGGCGGATCCGGCGGATCCGGCAGTTCCAGCGGGTCCGGCAGGCCCGGCGGGTCCGGCAGGCCCGGCGGGTCCGGCAGGCCCGGCGGGTCCGGCAGGCCCAGCCGGTCCAGCGGCTCCGGCGGGCTCGGCGGGTTCGGACTGCTCGTCGGCGAGCGCGTGGCGGAGCTCGTCGGCGCCGAGCCGCACCGAGGCCTCCCCGCCCGGGTTGAACAGCACGTCCACGCCCTCCACGGGCAGCAGCGCGACGAGCCGCTCCACCTCCATCTCCTGCCAGGACTCGACGGTGAGCCGGTGCGCGTGCGCCAGCGAGGTCAGCACCAGCACCGAGGGCACCCCGTCGGGGGCGCGGGTGACGATCGCCGAACCGTCCTCGTCCAGCGCGAGGCACACCAGCGCGCCGGGCAGCGAGGCGACGAACTCGTCGGCGGTGGCCTCCCCGCGGGCGGCGAGGCGCAGCCGCGCGTCCAGCGGGTCGGTCGGCAGGTCCGGGCTCGACGGCCGGTAGGCGTGGTTCGGGGCGAACCGCTCGGCGATGCCGCCGTCGTCGACGTACCAGGCGCCGACGATCGCCTCTTCCGGAACCGGGTCGTCGGGGTGTGCCGGCTCGTAGTTCGGGTCGATGAGCATCGCCCAGTGCTCGCCGGTGTCCTCCCGCGCGGCCTCGGCGCTGTCGGTGTCCGCCACGGCGGGGTCCTCTCGGTTCGTGGTCACGGTCGGCTCGCCCTGCTCCGGGCCGGTCCGGTCACGGCCGGGCGAACGGGGCAGGCGCGGTCGGCGCGGGCTCGGCGAGGACGTCCTTCAGCGCGGCGGCGACCACCCGCATCGACGCCGGGGCGCCCGGGTTCAGCAGCACGTCCACGCCCTCGGCGGGCAGCGAGGCGGCCAGGTCGGCGGCGCTGATCTCCTGCCAGCTCGGCACGTCCAGCGGCCGCGCGTGCACCGGGGACGTCGCCACCAGCACCGAGGGCACCCCGTCCGGTGCAGGCGCCACGATCGCGGCGCCGCGCCCGTCGAGGGCGATGCCGAACATCGCGTCCCGCATCGTCTCGATCGCCGCGCGTTCCGGCTGCTCGCCGCGCACCACCAGCTGCACGGCGGCGTCGACCGGGTCGGTCGGCGAGTCCTCGCGGGACGGCAGGTAGCCGGGGTTCGGCTGGAACGGCCCGACGGAACCGCCGTCCGCCAGCACCCAGGCGCCGACCACGGCCTCCGGCGGGGCGGGCTCGTCGTCGGATTCGGGCTGCCAGGCCGGGTCGACCAGCAGCACCCACTGGCGGTCCTCGCCGTCCGGCGGGGTCTCGTCTCGCATCAGGAGTCCTTCGATCGGGGTCGCCCCGCGACCCACCTTATCCGTGCCGTTGCGCGCCCGACCTGCTGTGCCCGCTCCCGGGCTAGCTCCCGGCGCCGCGCTTCTTGGCGATGTTCTGCATCCGGTTCTTGAAGGTGTTCTCCGGCATGAGCAGGTACTGCGCGATCGAGTTGATCGAGATCTTCTTCTCGTCCTCGTAGACCATCGCGTGCAGCACGTCCTCGAACGCCTCGGTGAACTTCACCTTCTTCGAGTCCAGCTTCTTCGGGTCGCGGCCCTCGTTCGCCGCGGCCCGCTTCTCGGCCTCCCACATGGCGCGGAACTCGGCGGGCATGGCGGTGTCCAGGCGGGACTCCGCGCCCTGGATGTTCTCGACGCGGTAGGCCAGCTTGCGGGTCGCACCGCCGCCGATCTTGTCCAGCTGCTTGTCCATCGCGATCGTGGTCATCCGGAGGCGCTCGGAGATCCGGGGCTTGAGCTCCGGGGTCTCGTCGAGCAGCTCCTTGATCTTGTGCCGCAGCTCGTCGGGGAACTCCAGCTTGAACTTGCCGCCGCGCGGCGGGCGGGCCTCGACCTCGCGCCAGAACGCCTCGCCCGCCGCGTGCTCCAGCTGCGGGGCGACGACGGCGTCGAAGTGGGCCTGCTCGCGCTGCTTGCGCACCGCGCTGGGCTCCTTGAGCTCGGGTGCCTCGGCGCCCGCCCGGTTGCCGATCCGCAGGTGCCGGGTGTGCGAGACCAGGTCGGTGATGGCCGCGTCGTCCTCGGCCTCGCTGCTGGAGGGCGTGTCCACCATGCCCTGGATGTCGGAGTCCGGCGGGAACTCCAGCACCGGCTCGCCCTGGGTGTCGCGCGTCTTCTCCGGGACCGAGTAGCGCTGCTGCTCGCCGCCCTCGGCGCCGCGCTCGACGTCCTGCAGGCCGGGCGCGGAGTTCGCGGGCGCGGGACGGGTGTGCTTCGGCGCGGACATGTACATCACGCGTTCCGGATCGCCCAGCCCGCGCCGCAGGTGGTCGCCGAGGTCCGGGCCGTTCGACTCGTCGTACCCGGCGAGGTGGCGCACCCCGGTCTCCAGCGACTCCCGGTAGTAGTGGTTGCCGCGGTCGTTGAACCGCAGGTCCAGGCCGACCTTGTCCCGGAAGTAGCGCAGCAGCGACCGGCACGGGTCGCAGGGGCGCTTGGTGCCGCGGATGTGGGTGGGGCCGCCCTGGGCGTCCGCGGTGATCCCCGCGTTCTGCAGCAGCTGGAGCAGCTTCTGCTCGGCGTGCATCTTGCCCACGCCCTCGCCGTCGTGCACCAGGTACGCGTAGCCAGCGTAATCGTCGTCGTCGGAGAGCAGCTGCGCCAGGTAGTCGCGGTAGGCCGGGTCGTTCGCCTTGTCGTTGGAGACGTCGACCAGGCGGATGTGCGAGGCCTCGCGCAGCGCCTGCAGCGTCTCGTTGTCCCGCTTGAACACTTCCTTCCCGGAACCGTCCACTTCCATCGCCCGGGTGTCGGGGGTGAGGCCCTCCCGCACCTTCAGCATGGCCTGCCGGTCGCGGCGCCGGCGCTCGATCTCGCGCAGCGCCTTGCCACCGGGCAGCTGGGCGGACTCGTCGGTGCCGTCGACGGTGCGGCGGCGCTTGCCGCTCGGGTCGTCGACGACGGAGACGCGCTTGCCGGGGCCCTTCTTCGGCGGCGCGGCCGGGGGAGCCTCGCCGTCGCTGTCCGCACCGGCGCGGCCGGGTTCGCCGAAGTCCTGCTGCACCAGCCGCTGCAGGGCGTCGCTGCCGCCCAGGTCCGCGTCGCGGCCACCGCCGCCGAGCTCGTTCAGCACGTCGTGCAGCCGGAAGACGGACCGGTTGTAGTTGCTGGCGAAGACCAGGTGCCCGTTGTGCAGCATGGTCTGGAGCTCCTGCTCGGCGATCGCGGCCGGCGTCTTCCGCCCGTCCGCGGCCGGGGCGGTGTCCCCTTCCCGCGCGCGCTGCTCCGCGTCGACGACCGCGTTGAACATCTGCCGGTCGAGGTGCCGCAGGCTCTGCCCGGTCCGGTCGCCCTCGTAGCTGCGGGCGTAGCGGATCACCACGTCCTTGGTGACGCGGCCCCACTGCTTCTTGTTCTGCTTGCAGGTGCAGGCCTTGGCCGCCTTGTCGACCTCGGCGATGATCGCCTCCCGGCCGGGCCGCGGACCGCGGGGGGCGCTGGGGCCGCCGTCCTCGCCGAAGGACATCGAGTGCTCGGCGGGCGTGCGCTCGGGGCCGGCGGACGTCGAGCTCCGGCGGGGCTCGTCCTTCGAGCCGTGGCCGGCGAACGACGCCAGCTCGGCCGCCGAGTAGCGGGTTCCCTCGTGCAGCACGGTCTTCTCGGTGCCGTCGTCGAGCCTGCTGCTCACCCAGCCCTTGTTGTCCACGACGGACACGAGCGGCCTGCGCCCGGTGACCGTCAGGTCCAGCACGTCGCGGGCCGCGATGACCTCGTTGCGCACCGACATCGAGCGCAGTTCGCGCACCGCGGAGGAGAAGGTGCTGCCGCCGTCGCCGCCCGCCTTGCACACGGTCAGCAGGTAGGGGCTGTGCGGGTTCGCCCGGCGCATCTCCCGGAACTCGGGGGTCTGCGCGAGGGTGCGGACGTAGTCGGCGCCGCTGACCCGGACCTTGTGCTCGACGCCGTCCCGGTTCACCAGCACGCCGACGTGGTGTTCGCTGCCGTGCCCGCCGAGCATGTTCGGGCCCGCGTCCACGACCTTGCGCTGCCCGGTGGCCGGGTCGGTGACCTCGATCTTCGTCGGGGTCCACGGGGCGTCGACGAGCCGCCGATTCGGGTCGTGGGTGTCGAGCTTGCGCGGCTCGGACGCGGAGGTCTTGCTGAACTCCTCGTCCGGCCGGGTGCGGGCGACCTGCGGCATCGAGTCCGCCTGCTCGGCGAGGACCTTGAACGGGTTCACCACGAAGTTCGGCCTGCGGTCCGTGCCGGTGAAGTCGATGGCGGTGGTGCGGCCGCCGCCTTCGTCACCGGTGCGGTACCCGGCGCGGTGCACCTCGTGCGGGAAGAACTCGAACGGGTTGCCGTCCAGGTCGGTGCCGCGGATCGGGGCGTCGGCGTCCGGAATGTGCGAGCTGCGCGGCAGTTCCGATTCGAAGAACGCGATGTTCGCCACGTTGCCCGCCGAGTACCGACCGTGCGCGCTGCCGGTGCCGTCGGCGCGGGTCGTGGTGAACCCGGCGTTGTCGGCGGCGCCGAGGCGCCCGTCCGGCAGCTGGCCGACCTTGCCGCCGGTGGAGATGACGGAGCTCTGGAAGCCCTGCGCGGTGAGCCCCTCCACGACCTCGGCCGGAGCCACGTCGTCGGCGAGCAGCGCGAGGTGCGCGCCGCGGTTCAGGAACCCGTTCGCGGCGGGGATCTGCCCGATCACCGCGGCCAGCGCGTCGCCGCGCAGGAACGCGTGGCGCCCGCCGACCAGCGGGACCTGGAACCCGCGGTCGGTGTTCGCGACCTCGGCGTAGAACTTGGCGCCCTTCGGCAGCGCGGTCTCGTGGCCGGGCCGCTTCTCGTGCCCGGCGGCCTGCTCGACGGTCTCGCCCGGCATGGTGGCCACGACCCGGTCCGCGTCGCCGTCGAGCCGGAACTCCGGCCGCCCGAACGCGACACCGAGGCCGGATTCCCCGCTGGTCGGGCGGTAGCCGATCTGGTCGATGGGCAGCGTCACCGGCCTGCCCTGCTCGTCCTGCGCCCGCACCGACACGTTCGGGTTCAAGTACTCGGTGCTCAGCGGCACCGGCCCGGCGCCGCGGTGGTTGTGCCCGCCGCTGGAGATCTTCGAGCGGAACGGCAGCGTCTCCAGCTCTTCGTCGGAGTACCGGGTGTGCGGGTAGGAGTTCTGCACGATCTGGCCGTCGGCGGCGACGTAGGCGGACACCCAGCCCTTGTTGTTCGCGACGCCGATGGTGGCGCCCTTCCAGTCCTTGTCCTCCAGCTTGATCATGCTGATCGTGTCGGCACCGGTGAAGAAGCGGTTCGGCATGCTGAACCGCTTCGCCATCTCCATCATCTTCGGCAGCACCTTGGCGCCCTCGGCCCCGGCCTCGCAGACGGTCACCGCGAACTCCACGCCGGGGTTGGCGGCGTAGAGGTCCTGGAACTCCTTCTGCTGCACCAGCATGTAGATGAACGAGCTGCCGGGCAGCCACATCTCCAGCTGCTGGTCGCCCCGCTTGATGTGCATGGTCATCTCTTCGGCGTTGCCGTGCGAGCTCAGCAGCGCCGGGCCGGTCCGGACGGTCTTGACCTTGCCGGTCGTCACGTCCAGGACGTTCCGGCGTTCCAGCTGCCACGGCAGCGCCGCGAGCCGGGCCGTCGGGTCGTATTCCGGGGACAGCTTCGGCAGCCGGTGCACGAGCTTGTCGGAGATGCCCTCGCCGGGGCGGGTGCGCACGACCCGGGTGAAGCCGTCGAGGTCGGCGGCGATCGCCGCGTCGGTGCGGACCTCGTGCTTCTCGCCGACGAACGACAGGCCGTTGACGCGCCAGACCCCGCCGGCCCGCGTGGTGAACGCCTTCGGCCGCGCCTCGCTCGGCGTGATCCAGTACTCCTTCCAGTTCTTGTCCGTGACCTTGATGGCCTTGTCGTGGTCCGGGATGAACTCCGCGTTCGGCAGGTAGCGCTCGAAGAACTTGATGTTGCGGACGTTGCCCTTGGAGTACACGAACTTCGAGCTGCTGCTGCCCGGGCCGTAGCGGCTCCAGCCCTCGTTGCCCGCGACGCCGAACCGGCCGTCGGTGAGCTGGGTGACGTCGCCGCGCGGCCGCAGCACCTCGCCCTGGAAGCCCTCCTCGCGCAGCTGCGCCAGCACCCCGGACACCTTGGCGCGCGGCGAGCTCAGCACGACCACCGACAGCGGGACCGGGTCGCCCGCGGAGTTGCGCTCCCGGTTGAACGCGCGGAAGTCGTTGACGCGGGACACGATCGCGCCGAGCGTCTCCTGGCTGATCGTCACCGGCGTGCCGTCGCGGAGCCTGATCTCGTAGCCCTCGCCCGCGCGCGCCGCGTCCACGAAGAACGCGTTACCGTCCAGCTGCACGTCCCCGGGACGCGTGGTGTGCGCCGCCGCGTCGACCACCCGCTCCCCCGGCAGCGTCGCCACGAACCGGTCGGAGGACTCGGTGAGCGAGTAACCGGTGCGGCGGAACGAGATGCCGCTGCTGTAGTCCCCGCTCGACGGCATGATCTCGTAGTCGATCTGGCTCAGCGGGATGCCGAGCTTGCGGCCGCGGTCGTCCCGCCCGAAGATCTTCGACCGCGGGTCGGAGAAGTCCGAGGCGATCGGGACGGTGGTGCCCGGCGTGGCGGCGTGGTCGTAGCCGCTGGACGCCGGGTAGTGCGAGCCGCTGCCGTAGCCCTGCGGGTACTGGTAGTGGCTGCCCCGGCCGTAGCCCTGCGGGTAGTAGTTGTCCGCGAACCGCATCGAGACGTCGAGGTCTGCGTCGGACGCGCGCCGCTCGCCCGGGAGGTGCTCCTCGGCGTCGAAGAACTCCTCGGAATCGGCGTCGCGGCCCGCGCGCTGCTCGGCGTCGCGGCCCGCGGACTCGGCGGCGTCGCGGCCCGCGGGCCGGTCGGAGTCGAGCCGTGCGGTCCGCTCGGACGCCGGGTCGCGCGGGGCGGTCTCCTCGCCATCGCGCGGGACGGACTCGTCGCCGTCGCGCGGCGCGGTCCTCTCGCCGTCGCGCGGCGCCGAACCGTCCTCGGCGTCGAAGAACTCGTCCGCGTCGGTGGTCGAGCCCTCGTCGTCCTTCTTCGGCGGTTCCAGGCCCATCGCGCGCAGCCCGTTCGCGTCGGTGCGCACGTAGACGGTGTCCTGCGCGGTGCGCGGCGTGCTCCACTCGGCGGGCGCCTCGCCCCGGTACTCGGGGGTGACGGTCCACTCGGTGCGCGCCTCGACGAGGTACACCTCGCCGTCGGAGAGCGTGATGTCCTCGGTCTTCTTCCCGCTGAGGGTCGCGGCGTCGGTGCGCTGCCAGCTCATCGCGGGCCCGCGGCCGAACACCTCGCCCATCTCGGTGATCGCGGTGCCCGGTTCCCAGCTCGATCCCGGCTTCGGCCGCGGGAACAGGGTGAGCGGCGCCGAGACCATCGCGGTGTTCCACATCGGACCCGCGGAGCGCTCGTCGCCCGCCGAACCGCGGGTGACCTCGGTCTTGTTGATCTCAAGCCCTTCCAGCGGCGTGTAGCCGGCGGGCGTGACCCGCGCCTGCTTCAGCTCCGCGTGGAAGGTCAGCGCGCTCAGCGGATGCCGCTGCCCGGCCGCGGTCCAGTGCCGCGCGTCGTGGTCCAGGCCCTCGATCCGGTAGCCGGACTCCTCCAGCGCCGCGGGCAGGTGCGCCGACAGCGCCGAGGCGTTCGCCCCGGTGTTGATGGCCTGCCGGGCCGAGGTGGCCTCGGCGGGCACGGCGGGCGGGGTGCTCACGTGCTCGCCGGTCGGGACGCCGTCCACGACGTCGCGGACCAGCCCGGCGACCTGGCGGGCGCCGACCCGCGAGTAGTGCGCCTCCGGGAAGCCCGTCACCGGCTGGGATTCGCGCTCGCCCGGCTTGCTCTCGCCCTCCGGGTGGTAGCTGCGCACCGCGTCCGGGATCGGGTCGAGCCGCACGGTCGTGGTCTGCACGCCCGGCATCGCCCAGTCCACCAGGCCGCCGGTGAGCGAGCGGGCCGCGTGGTTGGCGTGCGAGGTCTTGCGGACCTCCAGCTCCAGTTCGATCGGGTGGCTGAACCGGGCGATGTCGCCGTTGGTGAACTGCGAGGTGGTGCGCTCGCGGACCGACTCCGCGGTGCGCTTGGTCGTCTCCGCCAGCGAACCGGTGGTCTGCGCGCCGGTGCCGACCGACCGCGCGATCTGCTGGTTCGTGTAGATCGGGCTGCGCACCGAGAAGTTCACGTTGTGCGAGCGGCTGGCCGAGGAGCTGCTGCCCTCCGTCGTGGTGGCCTTCGTCTGGTGGTTGTCCGACCAGCCCTCGTCGGTCCCGTCGAAGCGGCCCTCGCCGATCCGGGCGCGCAGTGCCAGCGTCACCCGGGACGACCCCAGCGGGCCGTCCACCGAGGTGGACCACTCCTTGCCGAGGCCCACCAGGTCCGGTAGCAGCCGCGCCACCCCGCTCGGCGAGACCTCGCCGAGCACCTGCTGGGCCAGCTCCTCGGACGCGACCCGGTGCCCGGCGCCGTAGGCGACGTGCCGCACGCCCTCCGCGATCCCGGAAGTGAGGAAGCGGGTGAAGCGGGCCAGGTCGGAGCGCGGCACCACGTCCGGGTCGACCTTGAGCAGCGCGTCCTTGATCTGGGCGACGAGGCGTTCGGTGACCTCGGGGCGCACGCTCGGGGAGGCGTGGCCGTCGAGGGTGATCGCGGGGGCGCGGCGGCTCTCGGCCGGGTCCTCGGTGCGGTTCTGCTCGTCCTCGGTGCGGTTCCGCTCGTCGTCGGTTCGGTTCTGCTCGTCCTCGGTCCGCGCCTGCTCGTCCTCGGTCCGCGCCTGCTCGCCCTCGGTCCGCGCCGCGGTGTCCGCCGGGGAGCGGGTGCCGTCCGCGCCGTCGCGCTCGCCGGTCGCGCCGTCCTCGTCCCGGGCGGCCCGGTCGGCCCCGTCCTCGCGGGCACCGCCGTCCTCGCGGGTCGCGGCCGCGTCCCGGCCGGACTCGGCGTTCGCACGGGCGTCGGCCTTCGCCTGCTCGTGCCCGGCGTCCCAGCCCGCGGGCAACCCGATCTGGTCGATCTCCGCGGCAGGCACCCACACCTGCACCGAATCCCGCCGGTGTGCCTCGGAGTGCTGCCAGTCGCCGACGCGGCGGCCGTCGTACGGGCCGGCGCCGGTGTGGTCGACGTCGCGGGCCGACAGCAGCGTCGTCGTGTCGAAGGTGACCAGGTAGGCCGGGCCGTCGTAGGTGGTCGTGGTCGTGTGCTCGTGCTCCTGCTTGAACGACTCGCCCTCGACGTCGTAGCGCGAGTAGCCGTAGCCGGTCTGCGGCAGCAGGTAGAACTTCTTGATCGGCGCCGCGCTGATCCGGCCGTTGCCGAACGTGTAGTCGTTGCGGGTGCGGTCCGCGCCGTGCCCGGTGGAGCCGGTGGTCTTGCCGATGAACGTCAACGTCATCTTCGTCGGTGGGCCCGAGACGCGCGGGTTGCTCAGCGCCACCTGCATCGCGGCGTCGCCGACCCGGTTGCGGAAGCTGAAGAACTCGCCCTCGGCGTAGCGGTGCACCGGCGTGCGGTAGGTGCCGGTCGTGACCCGGTCCAGGTTCACCGCGACCGAGTCCTCGCCGGTGAACGCGTGCACCTGCTGCTCGGCCACCTGCGCGCCCGCCGGGCTCTCGCCGAGCAGGTGGCCGGTGATGCGGCCGGCGCGACCGGGGGTCAGGTCCAAGCCGTGCACCGCGAAGTGGTCCGGCAGCGAGGCGGGCTTCCAGCCCTCGGGCCGCCGCGGGCTGTCGTGCCCGACCTGGTGGAACCCGCTGCCGCCCTCGGCGTCGGTGTCGGTGGTGAGCTCGGTGTCGGCGGTGCTGTTGGTGTCGGCGGTGCTGTCGCTGTCGGTGGTGCTGTCGCTGTCAGTGGACGTGTCGTCGGCGCTGTTGCGGTCGTCGGCGCTGTCCTGATCGGCGGCGCTGTCGCGGTCGGCGGCGGTGTCCCGATCGACGGCGGTGTCGCGGTCGGTGACCGTGCCCTGATCGACGGCGCCGTCGCGATCGGTGGCGCCGTCGCGGTCGAGGCCGGGCTCGGTGAGGCGGGTGCGGCCGCTGCGGTAGGTGGTGGCCTCGCCGCCGCGCACGGTGAAGGTCTCCGCGACGCCCTTGCCGTGCAGGGACACCTCGTAGTCGACCTGGCGCGAGTGCGAGCTGAACTTCGTGCCCGCCCAGCCGAAACCGCGGCCCTGCCCGCTGGAGGACTCCAGGGTGCGCTGCTCGCCGCCGAAGGAGCGGTTGTAGCCGCCGGTGAACTCAAGGGTCCGGTTGATCCGCGAGGAGCCGACGCCCGCGCGCACCCCGGAGCTGCCGCCCGCGGTGGTGGCGCCGCGGACCGTCTCGGAGTGGTCGATGCGGCTCTTCTGCTGGAGCTCGCCGCGCAGCGTGGCCTCGCCCCAGCCGGAGCCGTCGGCGTTCCGGTCGGTGTCGGGCGTGTAGCGGCGGGCGGCGCTGCTGCCGTCGCTCTCCGCGGCGCGCCCGGCGGGGGCGTCCACGTCGGTGACGGTGATCGTCGGGATCCCCGCCGGCTCGGCACCGTCGAGCTCGGCGCCGTCCCGTTCAGCGCCGTCCCGTTCAGCACCATCCCGCTCGGCCCCGTCGAGGTCGGCCCCATCGCGCTCGGCACCCGACGGCTCGCCACCGTCCCGGTCGATCGGCGGCTCCCCGTCCCAGGCCGTCCACGCGTGCTCGACCGGGTCGACGGCGCGGACCACGACGCGCAGGAAGTCGTCCGGGATCCCGGCCCGCGCGCTGTCGCCGCGGCCCAGCAGGAACGACATCCCGTCGCCGTTGAGCTCCGGCGAGTGCGCCAGCAGTCCGCGCGCGGACAGGAAGTGCGACAGCGCCACCTCGTTGTCGGAGACGCGCACGTTCCGGCTCGTGCCCGCGAAGTCGCGCACCACGTCCGCCGGGAGCCGGTCCCGGACGGACTCCCGCAGCCGGTCGGCGTCGGGGAAGTGCGTCTCGGCGGCGCCGATCACCTTGTGCGGGGAGAACGGCGCTTCGTTCGCCTCGTCCGGGTGGCCGGCGTCCTCGGCGTCCTTCGCCGCGTCGGTCGCCGGGTCGTCGGCGAGCGTCCAGGTCGTCGCGCCCTCCGGCACGTGGTGGGTGCGCTCCAGCACCTGCCCGTCGTCGAAGCGGACGGTGATGTCGTAGTCGAGGTCGCTGGCGACGCCGTGCAGCCTGCCGCTGCCGAACCAGGTGGTCGCCGCGGTGTTCTCCGTGGTCAGCACCGACGAGCGGTCCTGGCCGCTGGAGCGGAACGCGCGCCCGTCGAAGCGCAGGTCCAGCCGGTCGCCGTGCACGTAGCTCGGCTGGTGCGTGTCCGGGTTGTCGAACAGGCTCCAGCTGAAGCCGAGGCCGAGACCGGCGTTCACGTTGAACGGCTGGGTGGAGCCGACGGTGTGCGAGGCCTCGTGCTTGTAGCCGCGGCCCTGCTCGGTGAGCATCGTCTTGCCGGGTTCCTCCGGCGCCTCTTCCGGCGCCGTGCGGAAGGAGTCCGCCGAGTCGCTGCCTGCCCGGGACGCGGTCTCCGGGTCCGGCTGCAGCGGGGCGGCGAACCCGCGGCCGCCGCTCTGGCGCAGCCGGATCTCGACCTGCGCGGTGCGGCGTCGCCCGGCGCTGTTGTGCGTCTCCAGCGCCTTGGTGATCGTCGTGCCGTCCAGCACGTCGTTGCCCAGGTGCGAGAGGTTCTTGCCGCCGCTGAGCTCCAGCAGGTCGTTGCGCACCGGCGAGTTGAGCGTGCCCGGCGAGTCCCGCCAGTCCGGGTGCTCGCCCACCACGTCGGTGAGCACGTCGAACAGCGCCGGGTCGCCGCGCACGAAGGTGGCGCGCGGGCCGCCGTTCGCCTTGGCCGCCGCCGGGTCCAGCTCGGTGAAGATCTCCGGCATGCTCAGCTCCGCGCCACCGGGCCGGCTGCCCGCGAGCACCGAGGTGTCGTCCGGGTACCGCACCACGACCTCGTGCACGAGGTCGTGGGTGCTGCCGGACCAGGTGTTCGGCGGCGTGTAGCTGGCGCTGTGCTCCAGCTCGGTGGTGTCGGAGTGCATCCAGGACGAGGTCGGGGTGGCGCCGCGGAAACCGACCGTCGGGTCGATGGTGCGGACCGGGAACCGGGTGCCCAGCGGCAGCGACAGGAAGTGGGTGAACCCGCCGTCGCGGCGCGGTGCGGAGGCCTTGGCGCCGGTGGTCTTGCCGTAGGCGCCGCCCGCGACGACGTCGGTGCCGTGCGCGAAGTCCTGCTTGCCCTCGGTCGGCGTGCCGGTGGCGTCCGGCGCGGTGTCGTCGGCGGTGCTGAGCCGCACGTGGACCTCGACGGCGGCCGCGCCGTGGCCGGACCGCAGCCGCAGGCCCTCGTGGGTGAGGGTCTTGAAGTCGTCCTTGAGCGCGATGTCGGAGAGGCCGTCGAGCAGCGCCTCGACCCGGTCCGCGGGCACGCCCGCGCCCTCCAGCTCGGCCCGCACGTCGTGGCGCACCGCGGTGCCGTCGATCTTGTCGGCGATGACCGCGTTGTGCCGCACCAGGTCCGCCACCAGCTGGGTGCGCTCGGTGCGGGGGCCCTGCAGCGGCGCGGTGCCGTCGATGTCGATCACGGCGTCGCCGGTGCGGTCGCTCGCCTGCTCGCGCCCCGGGGTGCCCGCGCGCTCGGTGCCGTCGAGGTCGCGCGGCAGCGCGCCGATCGGGGTCGGATCGGAGTCGGCGGCACGCAGGTGCGCCCGCGGGGGCGGGGTGGGCAGACCGGCCTCGGCCGGGTCGGTGCGCGGAGTGTCGCGCGCGGTCTCCCCCGCGAGTTCCGCGGTCTCGCGGGCGGGTTCGCCGGCGCGGTCCTGCTCGCGGGTGGTGTCCCGGCCGGTGCGGGTGTCCGCCGATTCGGTCCGGGGGTGCTCCGACGCGATCTCCGCGGAGTCCTCGGTCCGCCCGCCCTCCGGCTCGGTCCGCGAGTTCTCGGGTTCGACGCGCGCGTTCTCCTGGTCCGGGCGGGAGTTCGCCACGTCGGTGCGCGAGGTCTCCGACTCCGCGCGGAGGCCTTCCGGCTCGGCGGGGTCGGCGTCGCTGCGGGTGGACTCGTCGCCCCGTTCGGTGCGGGCGGACTCGTCGCCCACGTCGCTGCGGGTCGACTCCTCGCCCGGTTCGGTGCGGGTCGACTCGGCACCGTCCCGGTCGGAGCGCGCGGCCTCCGGCTCCGGGTCGGAGGACCGGTCCGGCTCGGAGTCGGTGCCGTCCCGCTCCTCCCCGGCCGGGCCGTCGGCGTCCTCGGCGTCCTCCGGGTCCCGGGCGGGCGGTTCCCCGTCGGAGCCCTGGTCCGGTTCGTCGTCGTCGCGCGGCGGGCCGCCGTCGTCGGAGGACGTGCCCTCGTCCTCGTCCGGCAGCAGGCGCGGCGAGACCTCCGCCCACTTGTCCTCCGCCCAGCGGGCGAACGCCTCCCCGTCGAACCGGGTGGAGCCGTTGAACATCGGGTCGTGCATCACGAAGACCTGCGCACCGTCGTGCTCGGCGGCGCGCACGAAGACCCCGTGGCCGGTGGTGAAGACGACGGCGCCGTGGCGCTCGGCGATCCGCTGCCAGAAGTCGGCCCGGCCCTCGGCGGTGGCCAGGTGCCCGGCCAGCGGTGCCGATCCCCCGCGACCCGCGGTGTGCGCGTCGTGGCCGCCGAACGGCGAGGCGTCCGGTTCCAGCGCGAACTGGGTCCGCAGCGCCTGCGTGTAGGTGGCGGCGTCGACACCGGTGAGGCGGCGGCGGAGCCGGTCCACCACGGCCAGCGGCGCGGCGAGCACCCCGCTCAGCGCCCACTGGCCGGGGAACAGCTGCCGGGTCAGCACCGGCGGGGTGTCGCGCAGCGAGGCGCCGGAGAGCTTCTGCATGGTGCGCGACCACCGGTCGGTCAGCTCGGCCCACTCGGCGCGGTCGCCGTCTTCGCGGACCAGCCGCAGGGCGTCGGCCCGGAGCCCGGCGAAGGCCGCCTTCGACTCGTCGACGCGGCTGCGGACCATGTCCTCGTAGCTGCGCCCGGTCAGGTTCTCCCAGCGGGAGCGCTGGTCCGGGTGCACCTTCGCGAGGTCGTGCAGCGTCGCGTCGGCGACCCCGCGGCCGACCTGCAGCAGCCCGGCCAGCGTCGGCACCGACGCCCGCACCTCGGAGTTGACCGCCGCGCTCAGGCAGGTGTTCAGGAACAGCTGCCGCTCGTTGCCGGTGGCGCCGAACCAGGAGTTCAGCAGCGCCTCCGGGTTCGCCAGCAGCACGCTGAACAGCGGCTCGGCCAGCGTCGCCTGCCGCGCGGGCGAGTTCAGCGCCAGCAGCCCGAGCCGGGCCAGCCGCGCCGGCATCGGCTCGTCGGCGCGGTAACCGATCTCGGTGAGCTCCTGGCCCGCGGTGCGCAGCGGGTCGAGGCCGACGCGCAGCGCCTGCTCGGCGTCGACGAGCAGCTGGTCCAGCCGGGACGGGGTGATCGGGCGCAGCGGTGCCCGCTCGGTCCGGCTGCGGGACAGCTCGGTGGTGTGCACCGGCACGGCCGTGGCGGCCAGCACCGCGTCCGCGACCAGCGAGCGCAGCTCCTGGCGGCGGGCGTCGTCGGGCAGCGCGTCGATCCGGGAGCCCAGCCTGGCCAGCAGGTCCGGGGTGCCCGCGTTGAGGGCGTGCCGCTCCAGCGCGGCGGGGTCGCCGAACGAGGTGAGCTCGGCGGCCCGATCCCGCACCTGCTGCTCGGGCAGCGCGAGCTCCGGCGGCACGACCGCGTCGTAGCCGTGCTGGGCGTCCTCCGCCGGGGTGCGCGCCGGTTCGGTGCGCGGTTCGGTGCTCGGCGGCGGGTCGCCTTCGAGGCGGGTGAACGGCGAGACGTCCCGAGACTCCGCGCCACCGCCGTCGCGGGTGCGGCCGCGGCTCTCGTCGAACAGGTTCTCGGCGGCGGCTTCCAGCCCGGCCTGCACCCGCGAGTCGTAGCGCTCCCGCTGCGGCTCGTACGACTGCTGCCACCGGGACGTCGGGTCGGTGCTGAGCGCGCGGTGCGGCTCCGGCCCCAGGTAGCGCTCGGCGAGCGCGGCCATGTCGGCGGCGAAGTCGGCGCCCGCCTGCGGGATGTCCGGCAGGTCGGCGTGCACCTCGGTGGGCGGCTCGCCGGGGGCGAACCGGATCAGCGGCTCGTGGCCCGGGTCGTGGCCCCGGTTGATCGTGTCGAAGATCGTCGCTTCGTAGGTGGCGCGGCGCGGGTTCCAGTAGCGGTGCGCCCCGTGCTGCACGCCCATCTTCCGGGCGATCAGCTCGCGCACCATCTCGTGGTAGCGGCCTTCCGGCAGCACCCGGCCGTCCTCGGCGGAGCGGATGTTGAACACGTCGTGGTCGCCCGCCACCGGCACGTCCTGGGCGGTGCCGTCCTCGGTGAGACCCGAGTTGGTGCGCACCACGCCGTCCTCGACCCAGTACTGCTTCGCGAGGTCCTTCATGGTGCCGAACAGCTCGCGGTACTCGGTGAGGCGCTGCTTCGCGCGCTCCCGCAGGCCGGGGGCCTCCGCCTCGGTGACGTCCTCCGGCAGCGTCGGCTCGAAGAAGCCGACCGCGCCCAGGCCGTGCTCCGGCGCGCCGAGCCGCACGTCCAGCCGGTTGATCGTCTTCGCCTTGATCTCCAGCGGCTTCGGGTACGCGCCCTCCTTGAGCAGCCGCACCGAGTCCGGGTTCGTCGGGCGCACGTCGACGACCAGCTGGTGCTCCTCGACGAACTCCTGGAACAGGCGCTGGTTCTCGGTGGTGATGCCGTAGGTGTGCTCGATCGCGTCGTCGGTCAGGTCGGGCGTCGGGTGCGACGGGCGGGACCAGTCCTGGCTGATGCTCCGCGGGACCATCGAGCGGGAGCGCTCCGGCGGTGCGAGCCGCTCGCGTTCGCGGCCCCGCGGTTCGTCCTCGGTGCGCGAGCCGTCGCGGGAGGCCTGCTCGTCCCGGGAGCTCTCGCCGTCCCGGTTCTCCCCGCCGTCCCGGCTCTCCCCGCTGTTCCGGGGGGTCGCGTCGTCGCGGCCGTCCTCGCCGTCCCGCGAAGTCCCACCGCGCTGCGAGGTCTCGCCGTTCTGCGAGCCGTCGGTGTCCTCGACCTCCACGCGCGGCACGCCGACCGGCTCGGCGTCGCCGTCCGCGCGGCGGGCCACCGGGGCCGGTTCGAGCCAGACCTCGACCCGGGTCGGGCCCTCGCCGTCCACGAAGTGCGGGGTGCCGCCCATGCCGAGCGCGGTCCGGCGCAGCCGCTCCGCGTCCGGCAGGCCGTACTGCGCCAGCCGCAGCGAACGGTCCACTTCGGACATCATCGCGGAGAAGTCCTGCGCGGAGCGGATGCCGACCTCGCCGGTCACCCGGTAGCGGGCGACCACCGGGGTGCCCTCGTCGTGCGCCCGCACGACCTCCCTGGCCAGCGAGTACAGCTTCGCGCGCTCCGCGGGCGGCAACTGCCCGCCGTCGCGGGGCAGTTCCAGCCGCTGGTCCGGGGTGGTGCCGCTGAGGCCGGGGTCGCGGCGAGCGGCGGCCAGCTCGGCGTCGTAGTGCTGCTTCGCCTGCCACCAGGCGGTTTCCGCGGCCTGCTCGGCCTCGGTGGCGGCGCGGAACGCGAACTCCTCGTCGGGGCGGGCGACCAGTTCCCCGTCCACGTCCGGCCCGAACGGGTCGGCGGCGCGGCGGGCGGCGCGGGCCTCGGACCACTCGCGGTCGCGGGCGGCGAAGTCCTCGGTGGCGCGCACCAGCGACTCGGGCAGCAGGTCGCCGCGGTCCGCGCGGCGCAGCACGTAGCCGTTCCCCGGGGCGAACTCGGCGTCGACGACGGCGGTGCGCTTGGTGGTGAGCGTGCCGGTCGGTTCGGCGACGATGCGGAACTCGGCGCCGTGCGCCCACGCGCTGGTGATCGAGCTCTGCTCGGGGCGCGGCCCGGGCGCGGGCAGCTCGCCGCCACCGGTCGACCCGGCGCCCTGCTGCTCGTGCTCCGCACCGGCGGCGCCCAGCGGCTCCATCGCCAGCGCCCAGTCGCCGGTGGCGCCGAACGGGGTGCGGCCGTCGGCGTAGGTCGCCGAGTGCGGGGCCTGCGGCACGCCGGCCGCCACGATCGGCACCGCCGCGATCATGTTCCCGTTGCCGGTGGCCACTTCGGTGTGCGTGGAACCGGTGGAGGTCGTGCTGCCGCCCAGCTGGATGCGTCCGCTGGCGCCGACCAGCTCGCCGTCGCCCGGCACCTTCGGGTGGACGGTCAGCTTCACGCCCAGGTCCGGGGGCAGGTCCAGCGGCACGCCCTCCGCGGAGTCCCGGTGCGCGTCCAGCAGCGCGGCGAGCCTGCTCGGGGTGAGCTCGGCGCGCAGCAGCGTCCGGAGGTGCGGGTCCACGTCGACGCGGGCGCCTTCCAGCGCCTGCTCGGCGGCGCCGACCAGGCCCGCGGTGTCGCCGTCGAAGTCGATCACGCGGTACTGCGCGGGATCGGTGGGCAGCGCCTCCGGGTGCCCGGAGCCGCGCCACTCGGACAGCGCCTCCGGGGTGGCGTCGGCGGCGGTGCGCGCGGTGACCACCGGCTTCCGGGAGCCGCCCTCGGGGGCGACCCGGGCGTCCTCGACGGCGCTGTGCGTGGTGACGGTGCGGGTGTCCGGGGCGGCCGCGACGCGCTCGCCGTGCCGCTCGATGCGGACGTCGAACAGCACCTCGGCCCGGTGCTCGGCGAGCGCGCCGCGCACCGACTCGGTGTGCTGGTGCTGGGTGGCCTCGTCCTGCTTGGACTCGCGGGTCTGCTTGAGCCACTCCAGGACGTGGATGCCGCCGAAGCCGAAGTTGCCGTACGGCGCGCCGTGCTTGGCGTTCGGGTCCGCCTCGGCCGAGTGCAGCGCCGACTCGTTCTGGAACATGCCCGCCGGCGCCATCATCGTCATGGCCTCGACGAGGACCCGGCTGAACTTGCGGGCGACGCTGGTGGTGAACGAGGACGAGGTGGCCTTGGACAGCTCGCCGTGCTTGATGCCGGTCAGCTCCGGTTCGCCGACCAGCGAGGCGTCCACCCGCAGCTCGAAGGTCTCGCCGCTGACCCGGAACTCCTGGCGGATCAACGAGGTCGCGCCGCCGTTGGCCAGGTCCTCCAGCGAGGCCTGCAGCTGCGACAGCGACCGCTCCACCTCGCGGTGGTTGTCGTGCGGCGTCTCCACCGAGGACGACGGCAGCAGCCGGTCCGCGTTCTCCTGGCCGACGGTGCGCACCAGCTGCTCGTACAGCGGCTGGATGCGGTCGCTGAGGTCGATCGCCTCGGTGACGCCGCCCGCCCAGCGCGGCGCGCCGAGCCGGACGCCGTCCGGCACCGCGCTGGTGCGGCCCGGCTCGGAGGAGCGGTCCGGCGGCGGGAGCTCCGGCGGGTCCTGCTCGGCCTGCTCGGCGGCGCGGCGCGCGTCCTCCTCGGCCTGCTTGATCCGGATCTCGTGCAGCTGCTCGTCGGTGACCAGCACCCGCACCGCGCCGGGCAGTTCGAAGCGCTCGGCGGCCGTGCCCGTCGGCTTCGGCTTCCGGAGGCGCCAGCGGTCCAGGTTGCCGCGGCGGATGGCCTCGGCGGCGACGGTGGTCTCCACCTTCGCGTTGATCAGGTGCATCCGGCGCGGTTCCTGCGCCAGCGCGCGCTCCGCGGAGACCTCGGTGCGGTGGCCGGCCTTCTTGCTGAAGCTGCCCATCCACAGGCTCAGCTCGTGCATGAACAGGCCGACGCCGTGCGCGGCCGTGCCCGGCGTGTGGTTCGAGGTCTCGCTGAACATGATCATCGCGGGTTCGACCGCGTTGGCGCCGGACCAGGTGCCGGTGACGTCCTGACCGGAGGAGGTCGCCCCCGTCGTGGACTGCTTCGGCTGCTGCCACTGGGTTTCCACGACCTCGGGGTCGCGCAGCATGTAGGACACGGCCGCGGCGGCCTCGACGTCGGCGCGCCTGCGGTGCCAGCGGAACCCGTTGAGCTTGGTGCGCCTGCTGAACGCGCGCGGGTCGCCGCGCAGCGCCTCCACCGAGATCGCCTGGTCGATCAGGCCCGAGTTGTCGCCGTCGGCGAAGTGCCAGATCGGGTCGTTCGACGCCTTCGCCAGCATCGACCGCACCGAGTCGCGCACGTGCTCCAGCCCGTGGAAGGCCACGACCTGCAACCCGTCCAGCTTGCGGGAGGCGCCGCGGCGCAGCTCCGCGCTGCGGTTGAGCGAGACGTCGGGCAGCTCGGTCCGGTTCTCCGGGGCGACCTCCACCCGCAGCGGGCCGTGCGAGGCGGGCAGCTCCACCACCACGTCGACCGTGACGGTGCCGGGCTCGCGGCCCTCGGCGGCCGCCGACTCGTCGACGATCCGCAGGTCGTGCAGCTCGGGGGTGTCCAGGCCGCGGGAACCGAAGGTCACGCCGCGGACCAGCTCGTTCGCCCGCGACCAGTGCTGCCCGGTGGTGGTCAGCTTCACCGTCGCCGCGTAGCGCTGCATCGGCTCCGGCCGCACGTTGCCGGACCCGTCGAGGGTGCCGCCGCGGACGCCGCCGGTGGACCCGCCGGCGCGCTGCCCCACCTCGGTGCCCGTGGTGCGGGAGTAGCCGCCCTTGTGCTGGGTGGTGATCATCCCCGTGCCGTGCAGCGCCGTGTACAGCCGGGCGACGATGCCGCCGCCGAGGGACCAGCTGCGCGACTTGGCGTGCGAACCGGACTCGGACTCGGTGAGCGCCGCCGAGCTCGGCGTGCCCTCGGCGGGCCCGAGCGGGCGCAGTTCGCCCTGCAGCTCCGCCTTCACCTGGAACGAGGCGCGGTAGTCGTTGCCGCGGCCCGGTTCCGGCTGCAGGTCCAGGTGCAGCGGCCGGTCGGCGACCATGTCCGGTGCCCGGCGCACCAGCTGCTCCGGCGAGACGGCCTCGTGGATCTGCTCGCCGCGGGCCAGCTGCCGCTCGCCCTTGCCGCTGATGCCGTGCGCCAGCTTCGGGTCGTCGAACTCGGTGACGAAGGACGTGTCCCGCCACTTCCACCGGTGGTGGCCGGGCAGTTCCGCCGCCGAATCGCGCATGACCTTGCTGAGCAGTTCGCTCGCCGCGTTGTGGTCCAGCGCGGCGGAGGCGGCCGCGTCGGCGACCTCCTGCCTGCCGACCGGTGCGGTGGTGGTGCCGTCCGCGGTGATGCCCGCCGCGCCCGCGTCCTCCGGTCGCGCCAGCTGGTGGGCGTCCACCGCCTCGGCGAACGTGATCGGCGAGTCGCCGGGCTTGCGGACCTGCAGGTCGTAGACGGTGCGGTAGCGCACCACGTCGCCGGTGTGCGAGGTGCCCTGCTCGGATCCGGTGCTGCGGCCGTACTCCTGGCCGCGGCCGTGCCCGCCGCCGAGCGCCACGTTGACGCCCGCCGCGACCGACACCACGCCCACGTCGTAGCCCGGGCCCGCGGTGAGCGAGCCGCCGCCGTCGCGGGCGGTGGTGTTGGTGCTGCTGGTGCTGGAGCCCTCGGTGCGGACCTCCGCGTAGTGCGCGCCCTCGATGGTCTGCTCGTAGGCGACCTTGCGGGCGACCACCCGCATCTGCACCGCGCGGGTGTGACCGGGCAGCAGCCGCTTCAGCGGGTTGCCGCCGGGCAGCAGCGCGTCGGACTGGATCCAGCCGTGGCCCTTCGCCGCCTGCTCCGGGGTCACGGCCATCTCCGGCAGTCGCTGCTTCACGTTCGCCGAGCTGAGGAAGGAGCGCAGCGTGTTCTGCCCGTCCTTGCTCAGCTTGCCGAGGTGCGCGGCGACCTGCTCGACGATCCCGTCCTGGCGGCCGAACCGCCGCGGCAGCGACTTGCCCTGGTAGCGGCCGCGGGCGCTGCCGCGGACGTCGGCGTTCTCCACCACCGACGGTGGCAGCGCCGCGGGCACCGCCACCTCGCGGCCCTCGCCGCCGAGGCCGACCGGGACGCTCAGCTCCACGGCCACCGGGTCCATGCCCGGGCGCCTGCCGACGAACGTGGTCGGGCCGATCGGGTCGCCCGCCGCGTCGAGGCGGGTGATCGTGAACGAGGCGGGCACCCGCTGCGCCGTCATGCCGCGGTAGCCGGACGCGCCGTCGGCGACCGTCTCCGGCAGCGCCACCGTCAGCCGGGTGCTCTGCGAGTTCTCCCGCGAGTTCGACCGGGAGAAGCCGACGTCGGTCGGCACGCTCACCGCACCGATGACGAACATGCCCGGGACCGTCGGCACGAAGAAGAACCAGCGCGACATCGGGGTGCGGCCGGTGCTGGTGGCCGCCTTCGAACCGGTGGAACCGCCGGTGGACGCCGCGTTCGAGCTCGCCGGAGCCTCCGACGGGGTGCGGCCCGACCAGTCCAGGTCGGAGCTGATGCGGAACCGCTCGTCGCCGATGGTCACGACCCGGCCGTCGCCGAGGAAGGAACCGAACTCGTTGCGCACCGCGTGGTTCAGCGCGTCGATCTCGCGCTGCTTCGCCTTGCCGTCGAGCGAACCGGTCACCGCGGCGACGACCTGGTCGGCGCCTTCGGTGCGGCTGAGCTGCACGCCCGCGCCGAGGCCGCGGCCGCGGGACAGGTAGCTCGGCAGGCCCAGCCAGCGGCGGCGGCGCGGCGGGGCGGACTCGTCGGGGCGGGTGGTGTCGTCCTCGGTGCGGGTGGCCGGGTCCTCGTCGGTGCGGGACGCCGGGTCGTCCTCGGTGCGGGACGCCGGGTCGTCCTCGGTGCGGGCGGTGTCCTCGCCGCGGGCGGTGTCCTCGCCGCGGGTGGCGTCCTCACCGCGGGTGGTCGCGTCGTCGGTGCGCGCGCCCTCGTCGCGGACGGCGTCCTCGTCGCGGCCGGTGCGCTCCTGCTCGGCATCGCGCTGCCCGGAGTTCTCGTCGCGGGTGCTCTCGTCGCGGACGGTGCTCTCGTCCTGCCCGGCGCGGTCCGAGCCCTCTCCGGTGCGGTCCGCGGCGTCCTCGGTGCGGCGGGACTCCTGTCCGGTGCGCCCGCGCTCCTCCGCACCGCGGGTCGAGCTCTCCTCGGCCCGCGATGCGGGGCGCTCCGGTTCCGGGTCCGGCAGCGCGCTGGTCCGGGTGTCGACGGAGCGGTCGCGGGCGGTGCCGGACGGTCCGGCCTCGGAGTGCTCCGGCAGCGCGGAGGGCAGTGCCTCGGTCGGGCCCGCGCCGAACCGGCCGCCGCCGATGAGGCCTTCGGTGCGGTGGGTGCCGAGCTGGTCGGCGAGCTCGCGGGCCCGCGCGGTCGCCGCCTCCGGCCCCTTCTCGTGCAGGTCGCGGGCGACGATGGTGGTGACCTCGTCCATCAGCTCGCGCATCCGCGCCACGGGGGCCTTCGGGGAGTCCAGCGCGACCGGGACCTGGTGCAGCGGCTGCACGATGCGGCGGGCCTCGATGAACAGGGACTCGAAGGCCTGCTCGGTCATCTTGCCCAGCGCGTCGTGCGCCCGCTGCGCCTGCTCGCGCACCTCCCCCTGCGGGTCGGGGTCCTGCTCCGCCTGCTCGCGCACCTCGCCCTGCTGGTCGAGGTCCTGCTCCCGCGCCTTGCCCTGCGGGTCGGGGCCCTCGTCGGGTTCGGTGATGTCGGTCCGGGCGTCGTCGTCGGCGTCGGACCGGTAACCGGTGCTCGCGTCGGAGTCGGCGACGGAGTCCGAATCCGAGTCGGAGTCGGCCCGCGACTCGGAGTCCACATCGGACTCGTCACGCGCCGCCGCGCCGTCCTCGACCGGAGCCGTTCCGTCCACATCGGACTCCGGGCGGGTGCCCGCAGCAGCCGGTTCGGGCTCCGCCGGGACCGGTTCGGGCTCCACCGGGAAGAGGAAGTCGTCCAGCGCGGTCCGCGGTTCCGCGGGCTCGGCCGGGGCGGCGTCCCGCTCCGACATCGGGGACGGCATCGGGTCCGGCGTGGGGATCGCGTCCGGGGTCGGCGGCGCCGGCTCCGGGCTGGGGCTCGGGTTCGAGCTGCGCTGCCCGTTCGCGCCGTCCGCGGTGGTCTCGGCCTGGTCGGCGGGTTCCCGGATCTCCGGGACCGAGAGCGGCTCCGGCGGGGTCAGGCCCATCATGATCAGACCGGCCCGGTCGGTGTGCACGTAGACGCGGTCGCGGGCCTGCCGCGGCTCGCTCCAGGACTCGGGGGCGCCCGCCCGGTGCTCCGGCGTGATGGTCCAGTTCGCCATCGCGTTGACCAGGTAGGTCTCGCCCGCGGAGCGCTGCTCGGACTGGGCGTCCTTGAACTTGCCCTCGGCGGCCGAGGTGCGCTGCCACGAGTAGCTCGGGCCGGGCAGCGAGGCCTGCGGCGACTGGCGGTAGTTCGCGCCGGTCGCGTCCACGGCCTGCCGCGGGTCGGCCAGCGCGTCCAGCGCGACGCGACCGGTGAAGCCGAGGCCCGGCCCCTCCTTGTGCTGCTCCTTGATCGCGGTGGTCTCGGAGTCCTTCGTGGTGAGCCCGGCGTCGTCCCCGGTCGGCACCACGTGCGCGTCGTCCAGCTCCGCGGTGATCAGCACCGATTCCAGCGGGTGCGGGGTGCTGTCGGCGGCGTGGCCGTCGTGGTCGAGACCGCCGATGCGGTAGCCGTCGGCGCGCATCGCCGCGGGCAGGTGCGACGACAGCGCGCTGGTCGTGGTGCCGGTGAGCAGCCCGTGCCGGGTCCAGGTGGCGCGCTCCGGCACCGGCGGTGCCGCGTCGGGGTCGGCACCCGGGGTGCCGTCCAGCAGGTCCTGCACGACGCGGTGCACGTCGTCGGAGTTGGCGACGACGTGGCTGACCTCGGGGAGCTCGTCGATCCGCTGCGGCTGGTGCTCGCCGAGGCCGAGCTCGCCCACCGGGACGCGGGTGCGGACCGCGTCGCGCAGCGTCGGCAGCGCCAGCGTCTCGCCGGTGCTCGCCGGGCTGCTCCGGTCCGCGAACCCGCCGGTGAGGGTGTTCGGGGTCCGGTTGGCGTGCGCGGTCTTGCGCACCTCCAGCCGCAGGTCCAGGTCGTGGCCGAAGGTCGCGAAGTCGCTCTTGGTGGAGTAGGTCCGAGTGTTGTCGGTGCTGTGCGTCTCGACGTGCTTGTCGCTGTCCTTCGAGGTCAGCCCGACCTGGCCGAGCAGCGCGCCGCGGCGGTGCAGTTCCTCGCCGCCGCCGCGCAGCAGCACCATCGGCTGCGCCTTGCGCTGGTGCCCGGTCTTGCCGGTCTCGGTGACCGAGGAGGTCGTCTTCGTCTCGTGCTTCTCGCTCCACCCGGATTCGACGCCGTCGAACCTCCCGGGGCCCTGCTCGCCCTTCAGCGTCAGCGAGACGTCGACGGTGCCGAGCGGACCGGGGACCGAGGCGGTCCAGTGCTTGCCGGGGCCGCGCAGGTCGGCCAGCAGCGCCTGCAGGCCGCCGGGGGTGACGTCGCGGGCGCTCTGCCGGTACACGTCCTGCCCGGCGCGGCGCTCGGCGTCGCCGAGGGCCAGCGAGGTGAGGTAGTCGCCGAACTGCCGCATCGCGCTGCGCGGCACGTCCTGCTGCGGCACCGCGGCGAGCACGTCCTTGATGCCGCTCAGCAGGTGCGCGGTGACCTCGGGGCGGACGGTGGCGGTGGTGTGGCCGTCGGCGTCGATGCCGGGAGCGGTGTACCCGGCGCCGTCGGCCGGTTCCGGCATCGGGCCGAGGCCGAGCCTGCCGATCTCGGAGGCGGGCACCCACAGCTGCACCGAGCCCGTCTTGTGCGCCTCCAGGTGCACGGCCGCGTCCGGCCGGTCCGGCTCGCCACCGCTGAGCAGCGTGCTGGTGTCGTAGCTGACCAGGTAGGCCGGGCCCTTGTAGGTGGTCGTGGTGGTGCGCTCGAACTCCCGGGCCTCGGACCGCCCGTGCGAGCCGGAGTCGGCCTGGCCGAGGCTGACGACCGGCGTCGCGGTCGAGGAGTCGCCGGAGCCGGGGTTGCCGAGGCGCGCGCGGCCGGTCCAGCCGCCGCCGGTGAAGGTCTCGGCGCCGTGCCCGGTGCTGCCGGTGACCTTGCGGGTGAAGGTGAGCTCGACCTGCTGCGGCGGGCCGTTGAGCCGCGCGTTGCTGAGCGCGGCGTGCAGCTTGACGTCGCCGATGCGCTGCTCGGAGGGGCGCAGCACGCCCTTCTCGTAGCGGTGCACCGAACCCTCGTACGCGCCGGTGGCCACGGCGTCGAAGTTGACCGCGACCTCCTCCGGCGAGACGAAGGAGTGCACCTGGTGCGCGGCGATGACCTTGTTGTCGCCGAAGCCGCCGAACACGTCCTCGGTGATCCGGTGCCCGTTGACCTCGGGCAGGTCGAGTCCGTGCACCACGAAGTGCTCGGGCAGCTCGGCGGGCTCCCAGCCCTCCGGCCTGCGCGGCGCGTCGTGCTCGACCCGCTGGTAGTGGGCGGCGAGGCCGACATCGCCGGTGCGCGCGGCGGGGTCGAGCAGCCCGCCCGCGTAGGTCGTGGCCTGCCCGCCTTCGACCATCCGCTCGGCGAGCACGCCTTCGGCGCCGAACACGGTCACCCGGTAGTCGACGAGCTCCGGGTGCGCGACGACGTCGCCGGACTTCCAGCCCCGTCCGCGGCCCAGCCCGCTCGCGGTGGTGAGGGTGACCTGCTCGGTGTCCGACTTGTCGTTGCGCTGCAGGTTCAGGTCGAGCCCGCCGAACCGGCCGAGCGCCGGGACCCGCCCGCGCACGCCGCCGCCGACGCCGAGGGTCCGGCCGGTCTTGGCGCTGGTCTCGTGCTGCACGCCGGTGCTGCCGGTGAGGTCACCGCCGAGCGCGGCGTCCGGCACCGTCGTCGCGGTGGCCGGCGTGATCGGCGTCGTCGGCGAGGACGGCGGCGTCGACGCGAAGGTGCCGTAGCCGGATCCGGCGCGCGGCACGGTCTCCACCAGCACGCCCACCAGGTCGTCCGGGGTGCCGGTGGCGGCGTACCGGGCGCGGGTGAGCAGGAAGGAGGTGCCGGGGCCGTTGAGCGCGGCGGACCGGCTGCTGAAGCCGCTCTCGGAGACGGCGTCGGCGAGGACGGCGGCGTTCTCGGTGGCGTGCGCTTCGGCCGTCCGGCCCTCCGCGTCCTCGGGCGGCAGCACGCCTTCCGGCAGCATCTCGCGGAGCGCGGCGGCGACGCCGTCGACGTTCGGGTAGCGGGTCTCGGCGGCGCCGAGGACGCGCTGCGGCGGGAACGGGTCGCCGCCGGTGAACTCGGGCGCGGTGCCGTCCGGGCTCTCCCCGCGCCAGGCGGTGGCACCGGCGGGCACGTGCACCGAGGTGTCCTCGACGGTGCCGTCGTCGAAGCGGATCCGCAGGTCGTAGGTGAGGTCGGCGGTGCCGACGTGCATCGGCCCCTTGCGCTCCCAGGCCAGTTCGGTGCGCAGGTCGTCGCCGCGGGTGGTGCCGTGCCCCTCGTGCGAGGTGAGCTTGCCCTGCACCGCGCCGCGCAGGTCGATCCGGTCGCCCGCGTCGTCGCCCCAGATGTTCTGGGTGAGCCGGACGCGGCCGCCGAGGTCCACCGGCTGCTGGACGGTGCGCTCGGTGGAGTGGCCGTCCTTGCGCCCGGCCTTGGTCGCGACCTTGCCGTCGAAGCCGTCGTCGGCGAGGTGCTCGCGGCTCGCACCGCGGCGGGCCTTCAGCTCGACGGTGGCGGTGCGGTCCTGCCCGGCGGAGTCGACGGTGCGCAGCTGCTCGACGAGGGTGCCGCCGGAGAGCAGGTCGACGTCGCGGCGGCTCAGCGAAGCGGTGGCGACCAGCCCGCGCAGGGTGCCGCGCAGCCCCGAGCCGATCTCGTCCGCCTTGCCCGCCCACTCCGGGTGCCGGTGCACGAGCTCGCGGGCGCGGTCGAACAGCGCGCGGTCGCCGCGCAGGCGGGTGGAGTCGCCGGGTCGCGGGGCGCCGAAGTCGGCCGTGCCGTCGGCGTCCTCGGCGGGCCGCAGGCCGTGCAGCGCGTCCGGGGTGCTGACGGTGACCGCACCGGGCGAGGTGCCGCTGATCCGCACCGCGCCGTGCCCGTTGGTCAGCACGGTGGCGGTGTGCGTCATGTCGTGCAGGCTGCGGGTCCGCTTGCCGCCGGGTTCCGCGGTGGAGCCGTGCTGGACCTCGGAGCCGTCGGTGCTGCTCCAGCCGTGCTGCGGGGTGAGGCCGCGCAGGCTCAGCGCGGTCTGCATCGACGTCCCGGACAGCCACGGCAGCGGGATGCTGCCCCGGTAGGCGTAGCCGTCGTCGCGGACCGCGGGCGAGTCCGAGGTGTTCTTGACCTTGCCGAAGCCGCCGGAGGCGTTGTCGACCTTGTTCTCCTTGCCCTTCTTCGCGGGCGCGGTGGTCGGTGGGGCGGGGCGTCCTCCGGTGCTGTCGTCGTCGAGCCCGGCGCGGACGAGGACTTCGACGGCGTCCTCGCCGATGCCGGAGGAGACCACGAGGCCTTCGCCGTGCAGCGCGGTGAAGCCGTTCTTCAGCTCGGTGTCGGACAGGCCGTGCAGCACCTGGTCGGCACGTTCCGGCGGCACCGCGGCCTGCAGCATGGCCGAGCGCACGTCGGCGCGGATCGCGGTGCCGTCGAGCTGCTCGGCGCGGACCGCGTTGCGCGGCAGCAGTTCCTGAACCTGGTGGGTCCGCTCCAGCAGCGGCTCGGTCTCCGGCGCGGCGGTCGCGTCGGGCAGCGGGTAGCCCGGCTCGTCGACGGGGAGCGGCCGGTCCGGGATGGGGATGGTGAGGTCGCCGTTGGCGCCGGACGGGCGGCTGCCGTTCCCCGATTCGTCCCCGGATTCGGGCTCGGTGTTGGGCTCGGTGAGCGAACCGGCGTCGGACATCGCGGTGTCGTCGGGGCCGTCGACGAGGGCCTGCACCTGGTCCAGCGCGTCCTGGCCGAGTTCGCGGCGGATCACCTGGTCCAGGTCCTGGCCGGTGGCGCGCTGGAACTCGGCGCGGACCGCGTCCAGCCCGTCCTGGTTGCGGGAGAGCTCGGCGAACGCCGTCAGCAGCGACATCTGCCGGGTCGGCCCGTAGCGCGGCGCGGGGGTCTCGTCGAGGCCCTTCGGCAGCGGCCGCGGCTTCTGGTGCTCGGCCTCGGTCTGCGACAGCAGCCGCTCGGCCTGCTGCGCCAGCCGCACCGGGCCGGGTTGCAGCACGTCGGGCCGCACGCCCAGGTCGAAGCCGACCTGCTCGACGCGCCAGGCGTTGCGCGGCAGGAACAGCCGCTGCCTGCCGGTCATCAGCCCGTCGTCGTTGACGTACGAGTTGAACGGCCGGTGCGGTTCGCCGGTCATCGGGTCGATCGGCAGCTTCTGGTCGTCGAGGCTGAAGATCCGCCGATCGTCCTTCGGCAGCGCGCGCAGGTCGCCGGTCTTGCCCTTCTTCAGCGCGTGCATGTAGTTCAGCGGGAGGCCCAGGTGCGCGCCGATCCGCGTGTTGACCCGCGACGGCTCGTCGGTGACCTCCCACAGCTCGGTGCTCGGCTCGGCATCGCGCTTCGGGTGCAGTTCCGAGCTCAGGTGCGCCGACCGCCGGTCGTCGACGAACTGCAGGTCCACGAAGTACCGGGCCTCGCGGTTCATCCGGCTCGGGTGGAACACGTTCTCGACGCCCTGGACCGCCTTCTCCCGGAACTCGTCGAGCTCGGCGCGGACCTCGTCCAGCTTCTCCTGCGCCTCCTCGGCCTCCCGGCGGCGCACCTCGGCGGTGTCGCGGGACTTCTCGGCCTGCTCGCGGGCCTCCACCACCTCCGGCGGCGGGGTGTCGGAGTCGTCGTCCATCAGGTGCGCTTCGAGCTCGTCGGCGTCGGTCCGGTCGAGCTCGGCGATGTCCCTGGCCTCGTCGGCCTCCCGGCGGAAGCTGTCCGCGCGGTCCTGGTGCTGCTGCAGCAGCGGGTCGGTGTCCAGGTGGACCTTGACGGTGTAGACCGGCAGCTCCTTGCCGCGGAAGTCGCGGGTGCCGCTCATGTCGAACTTCGGCCGCGCCCGGTACTCGTCGGGAAGTCCCCAGAAGTGCCCGACCTCGTGCGCGACGCCGCTGCCGTCGTCCTTGACGTCCCAGTTGAGCTGGTCCATGGCGGTCTTGTCGGACAGCACCACGGTGCGGTGGGCCTGCGCCGGGTCGTCGACGAACTCGAGCCTGCCGTGGAACTGGTCGCCGCCGGGGAGCCGGAAGCCGGTGTTGTGGATCTCGTCGACGGAGCGCAGCGCGCGCTCCTTGAGGTCCTCGACGCGCTGCTGCTGGGTGGCGAGCTCCCGGGCGGCGTCGTCGGCCTTGGCGCGCTGCCGCTCCGCCCGCTTCTGGGCGGTGTCGGCCTGCGCCCGCGCCGAGCGGACCTGCGGGTCGTCCGGCCTGCCGCTGAGCTCCAGCAGGGTGGCGGCGTTGTCCAGGTCGGCCGCGCGCCGCTCGGCGCGGTCGGCGAGCGTCGAGCGCCGTCCGGCTTCCTGCCGGGGCTCGGCGAGCAGGCTCTCCGCGTTCAGGTGCGCCTTGAAGGTGCGGTGCTGCAGGGTCCGGCCGGGACTGACCTCGATGCGCTGCACGTCGTAGGTGATGTCGCCGGTCAGGAACTCGGCGTCCAGCGCCAGCGTCGGGCGGGCGTCGCTCGGCAGCGCCGTGCTGGCGGTGCTCGGGTCGGGCTTGGTGACCGTGCTGCTCAGCTGCAGGTCCAGCGACTCGGAGTCGACCGTCGCGTCCGGGATCGGCCGGAGCAGGTCCCGCCACTCGGCCGGTTCCAGCTTGTTCCACAGCGGGTCGAACCAGGAGGCGTGCTGCACCTCGGTGTGCCGCCACTCGGACGAGGTGGCGGGCGGTTCGACACCGTCCTCCCAGTACTTGCCGTACTGCTCGGTCTCGATGCTGGTGATGAGCACCGTGTTCTCGTCGCGCACCGCGCTCACGGAGCCGATGCGCACGCCGAGGCTGCTGAGGGTGTGCCGCTGGGCGCCGCGGACCTCGGCGGCCAGCGCGGTCTCGGCCTGCCGCAGCGCGGCGCGGAGGCGGTCCTGCGCTCCGGGGGCCTGCTGCGTGCTGTCGCGAACCGCGTGGCCGAGGGCGTCCAGCGCGGCGCGGGTCTCGCCCTGCGGCAGCTCGTCGCGGACCGGGCCGACGGCGTCGGCGAGCTCCTGCAGCGGCAGCGCCGATTCGCGGGCGACGCGGACCGCCTCCAGCGCGGTGGTCAGCTCCGCGACGGGCCGTTGCGGTTGCAGGTCCTCCAGGTGCGATTCCAGCGACCGGTGCAGGCCGTCGACGACCTGCTGGGTGCGCTGCGCGCTCACCTCGGGGCCGTGCGCCTCGGTGTGCCAGCCGTGCACCCGGATCTCGAAGGGCTCGCGCTCGCCGCGCGCGACCTCCAGCAGTTCGGTGGCCAGCGAGCGCGCGGACACGTCCCGCAGTTCCAGCGCGGCGTCCTGCGGCAGCCGGGCCGGGTCGGCGTCGTCGAAGTGGCCGACCCACTCGACCATCTCCTCCGGCGACTCGGACTCGACGGAGCTCGCCGGCTGGTCCGGGTCGAGGTCCATCGCCCCGGCCGGGCTCGGCGACTCGTAGCCGCCGGGAGTGGGCGCGTAGCCGGGAGTCGGAGCCGGCGAGCCGCCCCACGGCTCGGTGTCCGGGATCGACGCGGTGTCCGGTAGGGAGGCGGCGTTCGGCGTCTCGGCGCCCCCGGTCCAGCCCGGCGTGGGCGCGTAGCCGGGGGTCGGGGCGTCGCCGGTCCAGCCCGGGGTGGGCGCCGACTCGTAGACCGGGGAGTCGACGTCCATGTCGTCGGGGCTCGCGGCCGGGCGCGTGCGGGTGCGCCGGGTGGTCTCCGCCAGCGGTTCGGTGATCCGCCCCGGCTCGGGACGCGACGGCCGGTCGCCGTCGTGGCCGAACTCGGCGAGCGCCTCGCCCAGGTCGGCGAGGCCGCTGGGCTCCGCGCCGTCCTCGGTGTGCTTCGTCCAGCCCTGCGGGTCGCGCTGGATCCGCACGGTCCCGTCCGCGCCGGTGACCGGCCGCCCGGTGACGAGCCTGCCGTCCGCGGTCTGGAAGACGTGGCCCGCGGTGGTGATGACGCCTTCGCCGGTGGCCGCCACCAGGTCCGGCAGCCAGCCGAGCCTGCTGCCGCCGGAGACGGCGAGCACGCCGGGCACGGCCTGCCCGAAGTTGCGCTCGCTCGCCGAGTCGATGAACGCCTCCGGCTCCAGCACGCTGCCGTTCCACAGCGTGATCCGCTGGTCCGGGCGCACCGGCGCGGACAGCACGTCCACCGATTCGTACATCGACGAGAGGTTGCGGGCCCGCGCGACCGCGCTGCGCACCGAGGTGCCCGGCGCCGGGTACAGCAGGCCGCCGTGCGGGAGCCCGACCGTCTGCGTGCGGTGGTCGACGTCGTTGGTACCGGTGTTCTCCCACTCGCGGGTGACCGCGAACAGCTGCACCGCCTGCTCCCGGGCCTCCGGGCTCATCGGCAGCAGCGCCAGCAGGTCGGCGAGCTCGGGCAGTCCGGCGGGCGCGTGGCCGAGCAGCTTCGGCTCGGTCATCAGCGCGTCCAGCACGCGGTCGATGCGCGGGTCCTTCGCGGCCAGCAGCATCGCGGCGCTGATCTCGGCGTGCGCCTGCGTCTCGCCCGCGTCGAGGGTGCCGGCCCAGAACCGGAACTCGTGCCGGTCCGAGTCGCTGCCGGTGATGTGCTGGAAGTTGAGCCCTTCCTCCCGCGTCCGGTTCAGCCCGGTGACGTCGGCCGCGTTGGTGACCCGGGACGGGTCCGCGGGGAGCGGGCCGGGGCCGACCATCGTCAGCAGGCGCTGCTTCAGCCCGCCCGGGTGGTTGCCGAGGTGGTAGAGGACCGACTCGAAGCCCTTCTGGATGCGGGCCAGCCGGACGTGCTCGGTCGGGGTCAGCTGCTCGGTGAAGCTGATGTTGACGTGCCCGCCGGTGTTCGCCGCGGAACCCTCGTGGGCGCGCACCAGGCCGGTCAGCTCGGCGACGTCGTGCCAGGTCCCGGAGTCCACGCCGGGCCGCAGGATCGGCGACACCAGTTCGAAGCCCTGGATGTGCGCGCCTTCTTCGACCAGCGACCACTTGCCCGCCTCGCGCGCTTCGGCGACCCGCGGGTCGCGCGCGGCCAGCAACTCCCCGGGGACGGTGTCGTCCGGCAGGAACCCGGTGTCGCGCAGTTCCTGGGTGAGGCCGGTCAGCTGCGCGTCGAACACCGGGTCCGGGTCGCCGACCTGCCGCAGGTAGGTGGTGGCGTCGTCGTCCATCGCCCGCAGGCCCTGCACGGTGCGCTGGTACTGCACCTCCACCTCGAAGCCGAGGCGGACGTCGGGCCGGGAACTGGCCCCGCCCGGGACGCCGTTCACGTGGAAGGTGATCGGGTTGAGGCCGTTGTCGGCGTCGAGGCGCGCCCGCTCGTAGCCGCCGCGCAGCTCGTCGGCGGCGACCTGGCGGATCTGCTGCGCGTGCTGCTCGGCCTGCTCGGCGGCGGCGCGCAGCCCGTGCAGCGGGACGCCGCTGAGCGAGGGCGCTTCGGCGGCGCGCACGACCTGCGCGAACCGCTGGAGCTGGTCGGGGGTGAAGCGGTGCGCGCTGCTGCTCAGGTGCCTGCGCATCAGGTCGGCGGCGGCGCGCAGCCGCGCGGCCGGGCCCTGGCTCTCGGCGAGGCGCGGTTCCTGGAATTCCGGCGAGTGCGCCGGGACCTCGCCGATGTGCTGGCCCAGCACTTCGGCGTGCCGGGTCCGCAGGCCCGCGTTGCCCTCGGCGTCCGGGACGCCCATCAGGCTGCCCGCGGCGTCCGGTTCGACCGGCAGGCCCAGCATCGAGCCGATCGCGCGCAGCCGGTTCGGGTCGCCGAACTTCCACGAGGTCTGGTCGCCGCGGCCGGTGGCGTCCAGCACCACCGAGTGGTGCGGCTCCTCGCCGGCTCCCGCGCGCAGCACCCGCACCCGGAGCACGTCGCCGTTGGGCAGCACCACGTTCGGCCGGTTGAACCGCCGGTCCACGTCGTGCACCATCCGCGCCCAGTCCGCGTCGGCGGCGGTGCGCGGCAGCGAGGTCTGCTGCCGGATGCGCACGGTGGCCTCGCTGACCAGCACGCCGTCCGAGGACACGGCCCGGCGCACCTCGAACGCGGAGCGCTCCACGACGTCGGTGTCGGGCTGCTCGCGGATGCGGCCGCGCTGCTGCACCGGCGCGGCGTCGAGCCGGGCGCGCAGGTCCGGCGAGATGCCGGAGCGCTCGGTGCCGGATTCCAGCAGGTGCGGGTCGATGCGCGCCGCCGGGGGCGGGGGCGTCTGCTGCGGTGCCTGCTGCGCCTGCTGTTCGGCGTCGCCGTCGGGGCGGGTGGCGGCTTCGGGCGCGGACATCTCCACATCGCCCTGCCCGAACCCGTCGTCGAGCATCCGCAGCAGCTCGGGGTCGGCGGGCGGCAGGTCGCCGAGCGCGGCGAACGGGTCGCCTGCGGCGAAGGTGCCGTGCGAAGCGGCGGTGAAGTCGAGTCCCGGCATCTGGTCGCCCTGCGGCGCGTTCCCGGTGCCGTCCGGGTTGCCGAGATCGCCGAGATCACCGACCGAGGTGAAGTCGAAGCCGCTCAGGTCGACGCCGTCGAAGTTGAAGTCGATGGCGTTGAAGTCGATGGCGTCGAAGTCGATGGCGTTGAGGTCGACCGGGTTCTCGGCGCCGGTCAGGTCCAGCTCGCCCTGGCCGTGGGCCGCGCCGTCCCCGATCTCGTTCGCCCCGAGGGCGTTCGTGCCGAGCCAGGGGTTCGAGAAGTCGAACGTCCCGTCCTGGAACAGGTCGCCGCCGAGCGAACCGAGGTCGAGGTCGAGGTCGGTGCCGGGTTCGGCGAACGGGTCGGGCGCGGTGTCGAGGAAGTCCTCGAAATCGACGAGTTCCCGCGAGCGGCCGCTCAGGTAGCGCTCGGCGCGCGTCGCGTCCACGCCGTCGAGGCGCTCCTGGAGCCGCTGGTCGAGCGACGGAGTCCCGTCCGAGCCGAAGCGCTCCCGCACCGCTTCGATACCCGCCTCGTTGCCGATCAGGATGCGCAGCTGGGCGAGCACCTCGCCCGCGTCCACCTGGGGCCTGCTCAGCAGGAAGTCGAGGCGACGGGCGATCCGCTCCGGGCCCGGGACCATCACGTCGGGGCGCGCACCGGCTTCGTGGGCCAGCTGCTCCATCCGCCACAGGTGCCGCGGCAGCACCGAGCCGAGGTTCTGGCCCATCAGCCCGTCGTCGTCGATGTAGCGGTTGCGGCGCACGTGCGGTTCGCCGGTGCTGATGTCCCGCGGCAGCGGCTGGTCCGCGCGGTTGAACACCAAGCGGTTGTCGACCGGCTGCTGCCGCAGGTCACCGGTGTCGCCGGAGCGCAGCGCGGAGACGAACTCCGGCGTCAGCCCGAGGTGCGCCGCGACGCGACCCGCCGCCTGCTCGGCGCTGTCCGAGGGGCGCCAGCGCGCGGCGTCCACGGCGGTGACGTCGTCCGCGTCGGTGAGGGTGAGCAGCTGGTTGTAGCCGCCGTGCTCGACGAATTCGACCTCGACCGCGTAGCGGCGGTCGGGCTTCATCCGGCTCGGGTCGAACAGCTCGCGGACGCCCTGCTCGGCGCGTTCGCGCAGTTCGCGGATCTCCTGGTCGGCGGAGTCGACCCGCCGCCGGGCCGCGTCGGCTTCGGTGCGGAGGCGCTCGGCCTCCTGCCGCGACGCGTCCACCTGCCGGTCGAGGGCCGCGGCGTCGAACATCGGATCGCCGCCCTCGTCGACCTGGCTGTTGAGGGAGGTCCGGCGCTCCTCGTCGATGGCGGCGACGCGCTCCGCCGACTCCGCCTTCCGCTCCGCTTCCTCGGCGATCCGCTCGCGCTGCTCGGTGAACCGCACCGAATCCACGTAGGCCCGGACCTTGTACTCCGGGATCCGCTTCCCCTCGAACTCCCGGGAGCCCAGTTCGTAGCTGCGCGGCGAGGAGTACTCGTCGGCCAGGCCGAAGGTGTGGAACTGCTCGTGCTGACCGACCCGGCCGGTCATGTTGACGTCCCAGTGGGTCTGGTTCGCCCGGATGTTCTCGCCGATCCGCACGATCTGGAGCGCCGACGCCGGGTCCGAGGCGAATTCCATCCGCGCGTGGAACTGGTCTCCCGAGATCGCCATCCGGGAGCCCTGGAACGGGTGCGAGGCCACCGATTCGCGGACCCGTTCCTTCAGGTCTTCGACCCGCTGCTCCTGGCGGGCGAGTTCCGCGTTGGACTCGTCCGCCTTCGCCCGCAGCCCGTCGAGTTCCGCGGCCCGCGCACGCACCTGTTCCTGCGCGGCCTCGGCTTCGGTGACGAGCGAGGTGCCCTCGAAGAGCTTCGCGAAGATCTCGGCGCTCGCCAGCTCGTCCTGCGCCGCCTGGACCTGGCGCAGGTCGTGGTCGACGCGCCCGCGCTGCGGCGCGAGGAACGCGGTCGTGTCGAGGTAGGGGCGAGCGGTCCACTCCTGCACGAACCGACCGGGCTCGATCTCGATGCGCTGGTACTCGAACCGGACGGGCCCGGCGAAGAAGTTGGGCGCGCCGCGCGTCGCCATGGTGGGGGCGGGTGCTTCGTACTCGACGACGCCGTCCGGGATCGGCCTGCGCAGGTTCTCCCACGCGGACGGTTCGAAGTCGCCCCACAGCGGGTCGAACCAGCCGGCTCGGGTCGCCGTGGAGTGCTGCCAGGAGCGGTCCGCGGCGGCGGGCTCGCTCGCGCCCTCGCCCCACTGCGCGCCGCGGTCCGGGATCGGAGCCGTCTCCACCGCGACCGAGTCGAACAGCGCGATCTCGTTCCGCACCACGCGCGGCACGCCGAGGTCGCGCAACGTGCGCCGCTCGGCGACCGGGACGTCCCGCTGGGCCGCGGCCAGCTCGGCTTCCAGCGCGGCGGTGAGCCTGGTCTGGATGTCCCTGGTCCGCGCGGCGCTGCCGAGGGTCTGGGCTTCCTTGGCCCGCTCGACGTTGCCGTCCAGGACCTCCGGTTCGGAGGTGAGGCTGGCGATGTGGATTTCGAAGGGCTCGCGCGTCCCGTCGGCCACCTCCAGCAGCTCGCGGGCGAGCGTCGGTGCGAGCTCCGCGTGCAGCGGGCGGAACGCCTCGTCGGAGATCGCGCCGGTGCCGTCCGGTTCCGCGGCCCAGCGGGGCACGGGCAGGGCCGCGTCGGAGAAGGCGTTGGCGAGCTGCTGGTCGACGTCGCCCGGCAGTCGCAGCTCGTCGAGCTCGGTGCTGCCGGCCCAGTCGAAGTCGAAGTGCGAATCCGCTTCGGTGAACTGGTTCCAGAAGTCGTCGCCGAGCGCGTTCAGCGCGTCATCGGTGAACAGGTCCGCCGGGGCGAGCCCGCTGAACAGGCCGTCCGCGGCCGGGGAGCGCTCCGGCGCCGCCTGCGGGCGGGTCGGCTGCTGCTGGTAGTCCGGGTCGATCTCGCCTTCGGCGTCCTCGTCGGAGCGGTAGAGGTCGTCGGACATGTCGACGTCGGAGTCCGCGTCCCGGTCCGAGGCGAACTCGGAGTCGGTCACGCCCTCGGCGTCGGCGTCGTCGTCGCTGCGCGAGCCCTCGGACTCGGCGTCGGACATGTCGACGTCGGAGTCCTCGTCGCGGTTCGAGGCGAACTCGGAGTCGGTCACGCCCCCGGCGTCCTGATCGGTGCGCAGCGCCTCCGCCAGGTCGGCTTCGCCGGTGGCGCGGGACTGGCCGTCCTCCAGCAGCACCCAGCCGCGCGGGTCCGGTTCGAAGCGGATGGTGCCGTCCTGGGCGCGGACGACCTCGCGGACCGCCAGCAGCCTGCCGTCCGGGGTCAGCGCCACCTTCGCCGCGGCGTAGACGGTGTTGTCCACGGTCAGGTCGCCGACCCAGTCGGATTCCAGGTCCTCCGCGAACGGGTCCGGGCCCTCGTGCGTCACGTCCGGGTCCGGCTGCAGCACCCCGGAGATGCCCAGCACGATCGCGTTCTCGCCGCCGATGCCGCGTTCCTTCAGCGAGGAGACGAACCCGGTGCCGTCCACCGGTTCGCCGTCCCACAGCTGCACCATGTCCGGGTCGTCCGGGGCGAGGGTGGCGAGCACCAGGTCGGTGTCCGGCAGGTTCGGCAGCCGCCGCGCCACCTCGATCGCGGAGGTGATCGAGTTGCGCGGGTTCGGGAAGTACAGCCCGCCGCCGGGCAGCGTGATGCTCTGCGCGCGGTCGTAGCTGTCGTTCGACCCGTCCAGGGTCCAGGGCTCGGTGCGCGCGAACAGCTGGACGGCCTGCGCCTCGGATTCGGGGCTCAGCGGCAGCAGCTCCAGCAGTTCCTGCAGCTGCGCCAGGTCGGCCTTGCCGTGGTTGAGCAGCGCGGGCCTGGACATCAGCTCGTCGAGGCGGGCGTGGATCGTCGGGTCCTGCGCGGCGGCGACCATCGCGGCGGTGAGCTCGGCGCGCACCTGCCACTCGGCTTCGTCGAGGCTGCCCGCCCAGAACCGCATCTCCACGCGGTCGCTCGCCGAGCCCTCGATGTTGCGGAAGTTGACGGCGTCGTACTTCGCCTGCCGCTGCGCGCCCTGGTTGAGCGCGTGCAGGTCGCCGACCCCGGACACCGTGGCCGGGTCGACCGGCAGCGGGTTCGGGCCCACGTAGTCGAGGCTGCGGTCGCCGCTGCCGTCGGTGTGGTTGCCGAGGCGGAACAGCACCGACTCGAAGCCCTTGGTCAGCTGCGCCAGCCGCACGTACTGCTGCGGGGTGAGCTGCTCGGCGAAGCTCAGGTTGACGTGCCCGCCGGTGCCACGAGCGCTGCCGCCGTGATCCCGGGCCATCCCGAGCACGTCGGCGAGCCCGGGCCAGACGGCCGCGTCGTCGCCGGGCCGCAGGATCGGCGAGATCAGCTCGACGCCGGCGGGGAAGGACGCCTCGTCGGCCATCGCCCAGCCGTGGGCGTCGTTGGCCCGCTTGACGATGTCGCCGCCCTGCTGGGGCAGCGGGAACCCAGCACCGTCCTGCTGGGTGTGGCCGCCGTCCTTGAGGTCGGTGAACAGCTCGCGGACGGAGTTCTCGAACCCGGCTTCGGGGAGGCTGAACTCGACCTCGAAGCCGAGCTTGACGCCGGGCCGGCTGGTCACGCCGCCGGGCACGCCGCCTTCGTGGAAGACGATCGGGGCGCCGCCCTCGTCGGCGCGGGCCTGCGCCTCCTGGTGCAGCCGCTCCAGCCGGGCGGTGCGGTCGGCGCGGACCTCGCCGAGCAGGACGCGGGCGTCCACGTCGAAGGCCCGCAGTTCGTCCGGGGTGGCGCGCGGCAGGTCGTCGCTGCGCAGCGCCTGCTGCCAGGTCTGGAGCCGTTCCCTGGCCTGGTCGAACCGCGGCTCGCCGACCGGGGCGGCGTCGAGGTTGCGCTGCAGCGAGCCGAGGGTGCGCCGCGCCCGGTCCACCAGCGGGGCGATCTCGGGCGGCAGCACCGGTGCCGGGTCGTCGCCCATGACGAGGCCGCGGTCGCCGCCGGGCTGCGGTTCGGCGGCGTGGCCCGGGCCGTCCTGCGGCTGGTCCAGGCCCAGCTTGCGCTGCATCACTTGGATGGCTTCGCCCAGGTCCGCCCGGCCAGTCTGGTCCGGCGGGGTCCTCGAGTCACCGACGTAGTCGCCGTGCATCAGCCAGCCCCGCGGGTCCGGCGCCATCCGCAACCGGCCGTCCGGGCTCTGCGTGACCACGCCCGCGACGAGCCTGCCGTCGGGCAGCCGCAGCACGTTGGAGGCGGTCAGCACCGCCTCGTCCTGGAAGTTCGCCGGTTCGAAGAGGTCCCGGAACCACGGCGCCCGGTCGACGCCCGAGATGGCCAGCACGATGCCGTCCCGCGCACCGAACCGGCGCGAGGCCATCGTCTCGATCAGCTCCGGCCCGGAGAGGAACCGGCCGTTCCACAGCACCAGTCCCCTGCCGTGCGGGTCGAGTTCCCCCAGCACGAGGTCGACGTCGGGGTAGGGCTGCTGGTCCCGGGCCGCCCGGACCGCGGCCTCGACGGAGTGCCGCGGCGTCGGGAACATCAGCCCGCCGTCCGGGCCGCTGACGGTGACGATCCGCTGGTGGGCGTCGTTCTCGCCGGTGTGGCGCCAGGCGTCGTTGAGCGCGAACAGCTCGACGGCCTGCCGCTGCGACTCCGGGCTCATCGGCAGCAGTTCCAGGAACTCCACCAGGTCCGGCAGCGCGGCACCGGTGTTCCGGCCGACGAGCTTGGGCGTGTTCTGCAGCGCGTCGAGCCGCGGCTGGATCGACGGGTCCTTCGCGGCCGCCAGCATCGCGGCGCTGAGCTCCACGTGCGCCTGCCACACGCTCGCCTTCGTGCTGCCCGACCAGAACCGGAACTCCACCCGGTCACCGGGGCCGCCCTCGACGTGCTGGAAGTTGATCGCGTCGTAGCGGTCCCGGCTCAGCGCCTGGACGTGCTCGGGGGTGGTGACCTTCGCCGGGTCCGCGGGGATCGGGTTCGGGCCGACCATGTGCATCGCGCGCTGCCCGCCGCCGGGATAGTTGCCGAGGCGGTACAGCACGGCTTCGAAGCTCTTGGCCAGCTGCGCGAGCCGCACGTGCTCGCGGGGAGTCAGCGGCTCGTCGAAGCTCATGTTGACGTGGCCGCCGGTGCTGTCGGCGTTGCCGTCGACCGCTTCGACGTCGCGCAGGATCGAGTCGAGGTCGGCCCACATCTCCGGCTGCCGGTCCTGCCGCAGGATCGGCGAGACCAGCTCGGCGCCGTAGTCGTGGGCGGTCTCGTTGACCATCGCCCACTTGCCCCGGGAGTGCAGCTCGCCGACGAGCGGCTGGTTCGGGTGCGGCAGCACGGCCAGCACGTTCGACTCGAGTTCGGAGGAGTCGCTGGACCGCGAGGAGCCGCCGTCCGAGTAGGAATCCGAGTCGGAGTCGGAGTCCAGGTCCATCGGCGACGCCGGCCGCTCCGGGGCGGGCGAGTCGGCGACCGGGTGCCATTCGGAATGCCCGGCGTCCTCCAGCCGGGTGCCCAGTTCGGTGACCTTCGCGGTGGCGCCCGCGTTGTCGGTGCCGAGGAACTTGAACTCGACTTCGAGGCCGACCTTGACCCCGGGCCGGGAGCTCGCCCCGCCGGGCACGCCGTCGCGGTGGAAGCTCGGTTCGCGGGCGCCGTCGGCGCGCGCCTGCTCAGCGCCGCGGAAGAGCTCGCCGATGTCGCGGACGCGCGCTTCGCGGACCTGCGCGGCCAGCTCGCGCGCGGAGCTCTCGAAGCTGCGCAGCGCCGAGTCGGACAGGGCGTTGAGCGATTCCAGCGAGTTCGTCCACCCGGCGACCTGCCGACGGGCGTCCGCCATCGCCTCCGGCGGCAGCGCGTTCAGGTTCCGCTGGGCCTCGGTGACCAGCCCCACCAGCGAGTCCAGCCTGCCGGGCGCCTCGTCGAGCATCCGGACGCTGCGCCCGTCCTCCGGCACCGGCAGCTCGGCGGACTCGGGGTCACCGGGGCCGCGGGAACCGTCCGGATCGCCGAGGCGGGAGACGTCGGACGAGCCGAGCAGGTGGGTGGCGCCGCTCTCGAAGATCTCGGGCCTGCCGTGCGGGACGTACTGCTCGCCGACGTGGTCGGACAGCAGCGAGTGCAGCCCGGCGCCGACCGAGCCGTCGGCCTCGCCGAGGCGGCAGCTCAGCCACAGCAGGTTCGTGCCCTGCGTCCACTCCGGACCGGGCCGGCCCGCGCTGAGCAGCAGCCTGCTCATCTGGTCCTGGTCCAGGCGGTGCAGCTCGCCGCTCTTGTCCCGGACGGTGAAGCGGCCGTCGCTGAAGTGCGGCGCCACCACGTAGTTGTCGGCGTCGGCGGGCGCGCCGTAGAGCCGGGCCGCGTTCTCGCCCGCCCCGGCCTCGAAGGCGTGCCGCATGATCTCGGCTTCCGCGTCGCTGCGCGGGAAGCCGACGCCGATCGCCTCGCCGTCCTTGCCCGCGGGCAGCGGCACGAACTCCACGTCGGCGAAGGTGAGGTCCTTGCCGCGACCGGGGTCCGGGTCCCCGGCGCGGTCGCCGCCCATCTCCATGCCGGACTCGGCGTCGGAGTCCGCGTTCGGGTCGTAGCGGCCGTCGGTGTAGAGCACGTCGACCGCGGAGGTCAGCTCGGACTGGCCGGTGGACCAGGACTCCCTGCCGCGGTGGTGCACCGTCCACCCGGCGGGGTCGGGCTGGAAGGTCAGCGCGCCGTCCGGGCCGGGCACCATCCGGCCCGCGTGCAGGCCGCCGTCCGGCGTGCGGACCACACCGCTCTCGGTGGCCAGCACCGGCTGCGAGGACTCCTCGACCAGTGCGGCCAGCACCGGGGAGCGCCCGGCACCGGACGCGGCGAGCACGACGGGCTGCTCCATGCCGATGCCGCGGCGGGTGGCGATGCCCTCGACGAAGGCTTCGGGGGTGGCGGTACCGCCGCCCCACAGCGCGACGTGCGAGCCGTCCGGCGTCAGGTCGGCCACGACCAGTCCCGCCCCGTCCGGCAACCCGACGGCGCGGGCGCCGGAGACGGCGTCCGGCGTCGGGGTGTTCGGGCCGGGGAAGTACATCCCGCCGCCGCCGAGGCTGATCGACTCGGAGCGCAGGACCGGGTCGTTGGTGCCGGTGTTGCGCCACGGCTCGGTCGCGGCGAACAGCTGCACCGCCTGCCGCTGCGATTCCTCGCTCATCGGCAGCATTTCCAGCAGGTTCAGCAGGTCCGGCAGCTCCGCGGACCCGCGGCCCAGCAGCTGCGGGTCGGCCATCAGCCGGTCCAGCCGCGGCTGCAGCGACGAGTCCTGGGCGGCGGCCAGCATCGCGGCGCTCAGCTCGGTGCGGACCTGCCAGTACGCCGGGTCGGTGCTGCCGGACCAGAGGCGGAATTCCACGCGGTCCTGGGGCGTGCCCTCCACGTGCAGGAAGTTGATCGCGTCTTCGCGACCCCAGTTGAGCTCCTGGACGTCGGCGACGGTGAGGTCCGCGCTCGGGCGCGCGGGCAGCGGGTTCGGACCGACCTCGTGGGTCTCGCGGTGCGCGCCGCCACCCGGGTAGTTGCCGAGCCGGTACAGCACCGCCTCGTGCGCCTTCATCAGCTGCGCGAGCCGGTGGTACTCGGCGGGCGTCATCGGCCGGTCGAAGCTCAGGTTCACGTGCCCGCCGGTGCGGCCGGCATCGCCCTGCGCCCGGTTGACGGTGTCGAGCAGCGCGCCGAGCTCCGGCCAGGCGGTGCTGCCCTGCTCGCCGGGGCGCAGGATCGGCGACACCAGCTCGACGGCCTGCTCGTCCGACGGTTCTTCGGCCAGCGCCCACTTGCCCGCGTCGTTCGAGATCCCGGTCTCGCCCTTGTCCACCATGGACGGCGTGGCGAGCATCCCCTGCCGGTGCAGGGCATCGCCGAGGGCACCGACGCGGGCGTCGAAGTTCTCGCCGTGGAACTGGAACTCGACTTCCAGCCCGACCCGCAGGTCGGGTCGCGCGGAGGCACCGCCCGCGATGCCCTGCGGGTGGAACTCGACCGGCGAGGCCCCGGACTGCGCGGTCGCCTGCGCCTGCTGGAACTGCTGGGTGAGGCCGCGGGCCCGCACGCCGCGGATGTTCTGCAGCAGCTGCTCGGCCTGGCCGACCCGCTCGCGCAGCCGGTCCAGGTCGACCTGGGAGAACGTGCTGGCGTCCAAGCCCTGGGCCCAGGCGGCGGCCCGCTGGCGCAGCTGCGGGAGCACCCCGTTCGGCAGCGCCTCCGGCGGGAGCACGGCGAGGTGCCGCTGCAGCTGCGGCACGGCGCCCTGCAACCGGTCGACCAGCTGGGTGCGCTCGTCGACGTGCGGCGCGCCGAAGTCCGGCATCGCCACGTCCTCGTCGCCCATGACGAGGCGGCGTTCCCCGTCGGGGGCGGTGGTGCCGTCCTCCCGCGCGGGCGCGGTCGACCCGTCCGCCGAGTCCGGGCGCCGGGAGCCGTCCGCCGCGACCGAGGCGACGGCCGCGTCGAGGTCGGCGTGCCCGGTGGGCCGGGTGATCCCGCCCTTCTCGTGCAGCACCCAGCCGTCGGTGGCCGGGCGGTACCGCACCGCACCGTCCTGGTCGACGAACTGGTCGATGACCCGCAGCCCGCCGTCCGGCCCCTGCACCACGGTCGAGTCGGTGGTGAGCACCGGGACGTCGAGCCGGTTCACCAGCTGCGGCAGCCAGCCGCCCTTGCCGCCGCCCGCGCCGAGCGCGAACACCGCGGGGCCGCCACCGCCGAGCCGCCGGAGCCTGCTCTCGACGAGGTCGCCGAACTCCTTCGGCGGCAGCGTCCCGCCGTCCCACAGCGTCAGCCCGGCACCGCCCGGCGCCTGCTCGGCGACGACCAGGTCCGCCCCCTCGGGGACGGTGGTCAGCCGCGCGGCGGCGACCGCATCGGCGATCGAGGTGCCCGGGATGGGGAACCGCAGTCCGCCGTTCGGGGTGCCGATGGTCTGCGCGCGCACCCGCTCGTCGTTGGCGCCGGTGTCCCGCCACGTCTCGGTGGCGGCGAACAGCTGCACCGCCTGCTGCTGCGCGGTCTCGCTCATCGGCAGCAGTTCCAGCAGGTCCACCAGGTCCGGCAGGTCCGTCGAGCCGCGGCCGAGCAGCTGCGGCTCCGCCATCAGCTCGTCCAGCCGGGCGTGGATCGACGGGTCCTTCGCGGCGGCCAGCATCGCCAGGCTCAGCTCGGTGCGCGCCTGCCAGACCGCCGGATCGGTGCTGCCGGACCAGAACCGGAACTCGACGCGGTCGCCGGGGCCGCCGTCGACGTTGCGGTAGCTGACCCCTTCCTCGCGCTCCTGGTTGAGGCGGCGGACGTCGGCGTAGGTGAGGTCGGCGCGCGGGTCGATCGGCAGCGGGTTCGGGCCGACCTGGAAGGTGTTGCGGTGCCCGACGTCGCCGGGGTGGTTGCCGAGCCGGTACAGGGTGGCCTCGAAGGCCTTGGTGAGCTGCGCCAGCCGCACGTACTCGGACGGCGTGAGGACCTGGTCGCGGAAGCTGACGTTGATGTGCCCGCCGGTCTTCGCGCCCGCTTCGCCGCCGTGCTCCTGAACGGTCTCCAGCATGTCCTGGAGGTCCATCCACGGGTCGGCGCCGTCCGCACCGGTGCGGAGGATCGGCGACACGAGCTCGATGCCGTGGTCCACGTCGGGCTCGTCGACCATCGCCCACTTGTCCATGGCGTGGGCTTCGAAGGTGTCGGTCTTGCCGCCGACCCGGTGGTCGTGCAGCACGTCCTGCTCCAGCAGCGACATGCCGAGCTCGCCGACCTTGCCGTCGAAGTCGCCGCCCTTGAACTCCACTTCGACCTCGAAGCCGACCTGCGCGTCGGGCCGGGCGGACTGGCCGCCTTCGACGCCGAACACGTGGAACTCGATCGGCGGCTCGCCGTCGCGGAGGTCGGCGCGGGCCTGCTCGAACTGCCGGGTGAGGTGGGCGACGCGCTGGGTGCGCACGTTGCGCAGCAGCCGGGACGCCTCGTCCAGCCGCGGCCGCAGCTGCTCCACGTCGGCAGCGGCGAAGGTGCCCTGGCGCGCGGAGTCGATCCACAGCTCGGCGCGCTCGCGCAGCCGCGGCACCGAGTCCGGGGGCAGCGCGTCGAGGTGCCTGCGGACCTGGTCGACGGTGTCGTTCAGCGCGGAGGTCAGCTCCGCGTGCTCGCGGCTCGGTGCGACGACGTCGTCGCCGCCCATGACGACGCTGCGATCCGGGCGCCGCTGGAACAGACCCTCGTCCTCGGAGTCCGAGTCATCCCGACGGGACTCGGGAGCGGTGTCCTCCTGCCCCCGATCCGGGCGCCGCTGGAACAGACCCTCGTCCTCGGAGTCCGACGCGCTGTCGCCGTCCTCGCTGCGGCGCGCGGTGTCCGCGCCCGCGTCGAGGTTGAGGGAGCTCCAGTCGGGTGCGATGTACTGGGATTTCTCGCGGCGGGCGGCCTCCAGGAAGTCCTGGCGGGTGAGCACCTCGCCCGGGTTGTTCCTGGCCAGCTCGACCAGCGCGGCCACCCGCTCGCCCCGTTCCCCGGCTGGGACCTCGGCCTCGTCGGCCAGCGCCAGCAGTGCGTCCGCGTCCGGGCGGGGCTGGAAGGGTTCCGCCACGGCGAGCCGGTCCACGACCTCGATGGCCGCGACGTCCTGCGGGGTCGGATCGTGCATGCCGTAGAGGTCGGCCGCGCGCTGGTCCAGCTGATCCTGGGTGAGGACCGGCCACGCCGAATCCGCGCGTTCGAGGAGTTCGGCGTCCGCGGTGTCGCGCACGAACGCGGGGACGGTGGTCTCGGCGATCCGCTGGCGCCAGCCCGTCTCGGAGACGGCGAACCGGTCCTGGACACCTTCCGGGACCGGGACTTCGGAGAACGTGCCCAGGTTCCAGCTGATCGGCGTGATCGAGCGGACCTGCTGCGCCAGGTCCGGGCGTTCGGAGATGAACTGCAAAGCACCGGCGAGGACGAGCTCCGGATCGGCGTGCTTGTTCAGCAAGGAACCCAGCCGGACCAGCCGGAGATCGCCGTCCCGGTTGTTCATGTCCCGGATCAGCGTCTGCACGGCACGGCTCGCGAGGTCCGCCGCGGCCTCCGGGCCGTCCAGCAGCGCCGGTGCGTGCGAGGACCGCGGCAGCCAGCTCCCCGCCGCCAGCACGTGCACCAGCGGCATCTTCGGGAAGGCGTCGATGCCGTCGTAGCCCAGCGTGTGCGCGATCTGGAAGAGCACGTCCGGGCCGGTTCGCATCATCAGCGAGTTCCGGCGGACGTACATCAGGGGCTCGTCGAACGTCTCCTTGTTCACGTCGTAGAGCCCGCGGTAGAGGTTCCCCTGCTGCTCGCCGAGGACCTCCTCCATCGAGTTGAGGATGACGTCGGACACCGGGTGCGACCGAGGCATCGCGTACGCCGCGTTGTCGAACTTGGTCTCGCGGTCGGAAAGCTTCGCCCACGCCTCCTGGGTCCCGATGATCTCGCCCGCGCGGGACAGGTCCTGGACCTGGTTGTCCCCGTCGGTGTAGATGCCGCCCAGCGCGCGCAGGATCTCGATGCGGCTGATGTCGCTGCCCGCGGCGTAGCCCGGCCCGGTGAGCCGCTGCACTTCGCTGCGGAAGTACGGATCCAGCACCATCGGGTTCTCCGCGTGGAAGAACTCGTTGATGTTCACCAGCTTGACGCCGTTGTCCCGCGCCCAGTCGAGCATCTCCCGGGTGCCTGCGTGCGGGTCCGGGGAACCGTCGGCGGGTGGTTCGGTGCTGCGGGTGGCGTCGAACTCGGCGCGCGGGATGTCGGTCCACATCACCGAGGTGCCGTCGTACCGGGCGGCGGCCTCGCCGAAGTTGCGGAACACCTCGGCGGAGCCGGTCGACGCCTGCACCGGGCTGCCCATCCAGATGCTGTGCAGCAGCTTGGGCATCTCGACGGTTTCGGGCAGCGGATCGACCTGGCCGGGCGCCCAGTCCTTCCGGGCTTCCTCCGACAGCCGACGGACCACCACCTGGTCGGGGCGGCTCTGGAGGCCGTCGGGGGTGATCCGGCCGGTAGGGGCGTCCTGCGAGAGGTCCAGCGCGTCGATCAGCGCGGGCAGCTTCGCGGTGTCCAGCCCCGGGATGTCCAGTTCCGCCAGGAAATCCGGGGTCGGGTCCGGGCTCAGCAGGCCGAACAGGTCTTCGCCGAGCAGCGGGGCCGCCTCGCCTGCGCGTTCCCCGCCCGAGTGCGCCTCGTTCGCGGCGTCGAGGGCGGCGACGACCTCCCGCACCGCGGCCGGGTCGTTCGCCGCGCTGTCCACGCCGCGCCGCTGGCGCGGGTCGGCGCTCGGCGGCTGGGCGTCGTCCGCACCGTCCCGGTCCTGCCCGGAGAAATCCTCGCCCGGCAGCGGCGCCGTCTCGTCGGCGTGCCCGGTGCGCGCGCCGGCCGGCTCGGACGCGATGCCGTCGACCGCGGCCGGGTCGTGCGGCGCGCCTGCGGTGTCGCCGTGGTCCGGCACGGCGAAGTGGTCGTCGATGCTGGTGCGCGGCGAGGCTTCCCCGCCCATGACGACGCCCGCGGGGGCGTGCTCGGGCTGCGCGGGCCGGGTGACCTGGGCGATCGCGTGCCCGAGGTCGAACTGCCCGGTCGGGCGGGAACCCTCCGGCCGGTGCTCCACCCAGCCGGCCGGGTCCGGGCCCGGGCGCATCCGGCCGTCCGCGCCGACCTGCATGGTGGCCGCGACCAGGTGGCCTTCCGGGCCGAGCAGCGGATTGCCCGCGGTCAGCACCGGCTTGCCCAGCTGGCCGAAGTGCTGCACCAGCTCGGGGAACCACGGCGCGTCGGCGACCCCGGAGATGGCCATCGCGACCGCGTTCCGGTCCCCCATCCGCCGGTGGCTCATCGTGTCGATGAGGTCGTTGCCGGCGAGGGTCTCCCCGTTCCACAGCTTCAGGTCGCCGGTGTCCGGGTCCAGGGTGCCCATCACCAGGTCGGTGTCCGGGTGCGGCTGCACGGTCCGCGCCACCTTGACGGCGGAGTCGATGGTGTTGCCGTCGTGCGGGAAGAACAACCCGCCGTCGGGCAGGCCCACCGTCTGCGAGCGCCAGTGGATGTCGTTGCCGCCGGTGTCCTCCCACGCGTCGGTGAGCGCGAACAGGTGCACCGCCTGCTCCTGCGCGGCCGGGCTCAGCGGCAGCACTTCCAGCAGGTTCATCAGGTCCGGCAGCGCGGAACCGCCGCCGACGCCGAGCAGCTCCGGTTCCCGCATCATCTCGTCGAGCCGGGTCTGGATCGACGGGTCCTTCGCCGCCGCCAGCATCGCGGCGCTGAGCTCCACGTGCGCCTGCCACACGCTCGCCTTCGTGCTGCCCGACCAGAACCGGAACTCCACCCGGTCCGCCGGGCCGCCGGTCACGTGCCGGAAGCTGACCGCGTCGTACTTGTCCCGGCTCAGCGAGCGGACGTCCGACGGGCTGGTGACCTTGGACGCGTCCGGCGGGATCGGGTTCGGGCCGACCATGTGCAGCGCGCGCTGGTTCGGGCCCATCGGGTAGTTGCCGAGCCGGTACATCACGGACTCGAACGACTTGGTCAGCTGCGCCAGCCGGTGGTACTCGCGGGCGTTGAGCGGCTGGTCGAAGCTGATGTTGACGTGACCGCCGGTGCTGTCGGCGGTGCCGCCGTGCTCCTGCACCGAGTCGAGCACCGCCTCGACGTCCAGCCACATGTCCGGCCGCTGGTCCAGCCGCAGGATCGGCGAGATGACCTCGACGCCGTTCTCGTGGGCGACCTCGTCGACCATCGCCCACTTGCCGCGGGAGTGCAGCTCCGCCGACGGGACCCGGTCGGGGGTGAGCAGCGGGGTGTCCGGGCTCCACTCCAGGAAGCCGCCCGCGTTGAGCTTCATGCCGAGGTCGGAGACCTTGGCGCCGAACAGCTCGCGGTCCGCCTCGGGGAGCTGGAACTCCAGCTCCAGCCCCACCTTCACGCCGGGCCGCGAGCTGATGCCGCCGGGCACGCCGTCCTCGTGGAACGGGGGTTCCTCGACGCCGTCGGCGATCCGGTCCGACGCCGTGTCGTGCTGCTCCAGCAGCTGCTCGTAGCGGGTCTCCCGGATCTCGCTCGCGAGGTCCCGCGCGGTCTGGTCGAAGGAGCGCAGCGCGTCCGGGCCCAGCGAGGTGACCTGGCCGTCCGCCCACGCCTGGCGCCAGGCGGCGACCTGGGCGCGGGCCTCCGGCAGCGCGTCCGGCGGCAGCGCCGCCAGGTGTCGCTGCGCGGCGGCCACCGAGTCCCGCGCGGAGCCGAGCAGCCTGCGCTGCTCCGGGTCGGCGGGCGGGGGCGTGCCGCCCATCTCGACGCCGTGGCCCGGGGTGGTGTCCAGGTCCCCGTAGCTCGGCAGGTCCGCCTCGTTCGGCCCGAAGCGGGTGATGTCGCCGGTGCCGCGCAGGTTCACGCCGCCGCTCTCCAGCAGCTCCGGCTTGCCGCTGGGCGCGTACTGCTCCCCGACCTGGTCGGACAGCAGCGAGTGCAGGCCTTGGCCGACTCCGGAGTGCTCCGGCGAACCGAGGTTGCAGCTCAGCCACAGCAGGTTCGTGCCCTGCGTCCACTGCGGACCGGGCCGACCGGCGCTGAGCAGCAGCTTGCTCATCTGCTCGTGGTCGAGGCGGTGCAGCGCGCCGTCGTGGTCCCGGACGGTGAAGTGGCCGTCCTTGAAGTGCGGCGCCACGAAGTAGTTCTTGCCGTCCGCGGGCGCGCCGTACAGCTGCGCGGCCCGGTCCCCGGCGCCCGCCTCGAACGCGTGCCGCATCGTCTCGGCCTCGACGTCGGAGCGGGGGAAGCCGACGCCGATCGCCTCGCCGTCCTTGCCCGCGGGCAGCGGCACGAACTCCACGTCGGCGAAGGTGAGGTCCTTGCCGGTCCCCTGCGGCTGCACCGCGTCCAGCGGGTGCCCGCCCATCTCCACCGGGTCCGGGCTCGGGTGCCCGGGGTTCTCGATGCGGGTGGGCATGCCGACTTCGCCGTAGTGGACGTACGGGTCGTCGTGGTCGACGTTGAGCAGCTCGTGGGCGTGGTCGGGCAGCTCGTGGTTGTTGGGCCGCCCGTAGTCGTACCGGGAAAGGGTGACGCCCTCGATCATCGGACCGAAGGTCGGGTGCTCGGCCAGGAAGGTGATCGCCGAGTTCCAGATCAGGTCCGGGTCCGGGTGGGTGTTGACCACGTCGCCGACCTCGGTGAGCAGCAGCTCGCCGGGCCGGTTGTGCAGGCCGCGCACCAGGGTCTGGACGACGTTCTGGGTGAACCGCTCGGTCGCCGCCGCGTCCCACACCCGCGGGTGCGGCTCGGGCGCCGGGTACATCCAGGTCCCGGCGCTGCGCACGTCGACGTCCTTGAGCGCGGGCAGGTCGATGGAGTCCCGGTAGCCCAGGGACCGGGCGAACTCGTCGAGGTTCTCCGGCCCGCTGCGCTGCAGGATCGAGTTGCGCCGCATCGCGAGCATCGAGTCTTTGAAGTCCTCCGGCCTGGCGCCGCGCAGCTCGGAGTCCACCACCTCGGAGTACGGCTTCTCGTACTTCCCGATCATGGTGTCCAGGTAGGCCCGCATCGCCGGGTGCTGCCGCGGGGCCGCGACCACCGAGTTGCTGGAGAAACCCCGCTCGGTGTCGACGTGGAAGGCGAACCCCTCGGGGCTGGTGAGCGCCACGTCGAACACGCTCTGCGGGTTCCGCAGCGCGCTGTCGCCGTCCACGTAGACGCCGCCGAACTCGTGGATGATCGCCGGCCGGGCGAGGTCGCTGGCGCCCGCGCTGCCGGCCTGGGTCATCTTGGCCCGCTCGCTCGCGATGAACTCGTGGCCGGGCAGCGGGCTCTCCGCGTTGGAGACCTCGTCCAGGTTGACCAGCTTCACGTCGTGCTGCCGCGCCCAGTCGAGCATGTCGCGGACCTGCGCGAGCGGGTGGTCGGCGGCCATCGGGCCGGTGTGCGCGTCGGCCGCCTCGAACTGCGAGCGCGGCACGTCCGTCCACAGCACCGTGTCCAGCTGACCGGCGTGCGTGTCGGCGGACTCGCCGATGCCCTCCCGGTGGATGCCGTGCCTGCCCGTGCCGGACAGCGGGCCGCCCAGCCAGACGTGGTGCGCCAGCCGCGGCATCTCCAGCGTCTCCGGCAGCGGCACCGGAGGACGCGGCGCCCACCGGGCCCGCTGCGTCGGCGAGCGGTGCGAGGTGATCACCGAACCGGGCTCGGGGGCCAGCGCGTCCGGCGCCATCTCGGCGTGCGTCGGGCGGCCCTCCGGGCGCGCCATGTCCAGCGCCCGGAACAGGCTGGTGGTGCGGTCCGCGGGCAGGTTCGAGTAGTCGTGCCCGGTGAGAAACTCGGGCGCCGCTTCGGGGGCGCGCCGCCCGAACACGTCCGGGCCGAGCAGTTCGGTGCGCGGTTCCGGCTCGCGGCCGCTGCGGGAGTGCTCGGCGGCGGCGTCGTTGAGCGCGTCGACCACCGCGCGGTGCGGGGCGACCGGCTCGCCGCCCATCTGCACCCGGCGCTCGGGGGCCGGGCGGGACGAGCCGTCCTGGTCGGTGGGGGGCGCCCCGTCCGAGTCGGTGGAGCGGCTGGGCAGCGAGTCCAGTTCGACCTCGCCGAGCGGGCCGACCTCGTCCAGGGTGCCGAGGTTGTGCGCGGCGTCCTGCTGCGCGATGTCCCGCTCGGAGAAGCCCAGCATCCGGCGCCACTGCTGGGCTTCCGGGTCGTGGGCGAAGTCGAAGCTGTCCTGGGTGCCGCTCCGGTCCCGGCCGCGCCGCGGCGAGTCCTCGCCGCCGCGGGTGGTGGCGTCGTCGCGGCGGTTCGACTCGTCTCCGCGGTTCGACTCCTCGTCCCGGCGGTTCGACTCCTCCCCGCGGCGGTTCGACTCCTCGCCCGGGTTCGCGTCGTCCCCGCGGTTCGCACCGTCGCCGCTCCGCCCGGAGTTCTCCCCCGGCGGCGTCGGGACCGCTGCGGGCGGTCCGGCGAGGTCGCCGCCACCGCGGGTGCCGCGCGGCGGCAGGTCGCTGAGCTCGATCTCCTCCGGGATGCGCGGCAACGCGGGCCCGTGCGTGCGCGAGGTGCTGGGCCGCCCGTAGTTGATGACGTCTTCCCAGCCGCTGAGCAGGTCGTCGGCGACCGAGGCGCGGCGGATCGGCGGCAGCCGGTACTGCGAGCCCGGGTCGGCGGCCCGCTCGGCGCGGTCCTGCGCGGCGTGGCGCTCGCTGATCCGGGCTTCCTCGCGGGTGCGCGCATCGCGCTCGTGCTCGGCCTGGGTCAGCTGGTCCCAGGTGCGCTTGGCCTTCGAGTACTCGGACCGGGCGTGGGACTCGGCCTCCTGCGCCTTGGCGACCGCCTCGGTCTCGCCGGTGCGGCTGGGGCCGGCGAAGCCGTCGGCCTCCAGCGCGCCCTTGAGGGCCTTGTCCGCCTTGGACCACTCCTCGCCCTTGGTGGCGAGGTCCTTGGTGGCCTGGATGAGGTCCGGGGAGATCGCGTGCCCGGTGCGCGCGGTCGCGTCGTCGTCCCACAGCCGGGAGACGAAGGCGTCGCGGAAACCGACGCTGCGGCCGCCGACCTTGGGCTCGCCGAACTGGAACGCGCCGCCGGTCTCGCGGGCGATGACGCGGAACTCCAGGCCGCTCAGCAGCGCCCTGGTGACCGTCTCCTCGTTGTGGATGATCTTGTCGGAGATCGGCATCCGCGCCGCGTCCTCCGAGTGCAGTTCCCCGCTCTGCAGCAGCTTGGCGGGGTCGCGCGAGGACAGCGCCACCAGGTCGCGCGCCGCGTAGCCGGAGTTCTGGCCGAACGCGTAGGGGCTCTTGTCCGCGGGCTGCGTGTTGCCGCCCCAGCCCCACGGCTCGGTGGTGCGCAGCTCCGTGGTGTGCCCGGACTCGACCTCGGAGGTCCGCTCGTCCTTCGGCTTGGTCTTGCCCTCGAACTTCACCGAGCCGCTGGTGCTCGCGAACTTCGGGGTCTCCGGCACGCGGGCGTGGAACTCCAGCGTCCGGTTCAGGTCCGGCATCGGCACCGTGAAGACGCCGTCGAGCTGGTCGGGCAGCCGCGAGCGCAGCTGCGCCACGGTGATCGCGATCGCCAGCGCGCTGTCGACGTCCCGCGGGATCTCGGCCCCGGAGTCGGTCAGCGCGCCGCGCCCCGCCTGGACGAGTTCGTCGATGTCGCCGAAGAAGTGCTCGCCCCAGTGCGCGTCGGCGGTGGGCAGCGTGAATTTGCCCTCGCCGCGCCAGGCGTTCAGCGCGTCCGAGGTCATCTGCTCGGCGGCCAGCGTCGAGCGGTGGCTCAGCTGCCCGTAGCGGGTGCCGTCCGGCAGCGGCAGCGCCTCCTCGGCCAGCTTGGTCACCGTGACCGGCCGGTCCACCGAGATCGCGTGCGTGGCCGGGCCGTCGCCGTGCGCGACCTGGAGGTTCAGCCGCAGCCGGCCGCCGTGCTCGGCGACGGGGCCGCTGGTCTCCGCGGACCGCTCGTGCCCGACCTCGTCCTTGTTGGTCAGCTGCTGGGTGCGGTTGCCCCAGCGCGCCTGCGGGGTGATGCCGACGCCCGCCGCGCCCAGCCCGGTGTGCTCGGTCTGCCTGGCCTGCGGGTCGCTCGGCGGGATCTCGGTGCCGCGCACGCCGAGCCGACCGGCGAACATCGTGGTCAGCAGCGTCCGGCCGCTGGTGCGGACCTTCTCCAGGGCGGTGCTGGCGAGGTTGGTGACCTTGAGCTTCTCGACGTGCCGGATCGAACCCGGGCCGTGGTCGGGCAGGAAGTCGGCTTCCAGGTTGAACCGGTAGGTGTTGCCCTTGAACCGGCGCTCGTAGCGCAGCGTGGTCCGCTCGCCGCCGTTGAGCGCCTGCTCCACCGAGTTGTTGATGTCGGTGAGCAGCGCCTGCAGCGACGCGTGGTTGTTCCGCGGGTTGCCCGCGGAGGTGTCGGGCAGCAGCGCCGCGGCGACGTCCTCGCCGAGCTCCCGGCTCAGGTTCTCCCGGATCTCGCCGAGCTGGTTCGCCAGGTCGACCGGGTCGATGATGCCGCCGAGGCCGAAGGACGGCCGCACCGCGCGGTTCGGGTCCAGGCTCGGCGGCAGCGTCAGCGACGCGTCCGGGCGGGACTTGGTGGACGTGGTGCTGTGCTCGCCCGCCGAGGAGCCGGACGAGTCGGAGGTCGTGTCGTCGGCGGGGTCGTTCCGCCGCGCCGGGTCGCCGGTGGCCGGATCCGAACCGGGCGGCGTCGACGACGCGGGATCGCCGCCGCGCTCCCCGCCGAGGCCGGGGCTGATCTCGTCCAGCTGGTCCTTGGTCAGCCACACCAGCTGCGACTCCGGCAGCTCCACGTACTGCCCGCGGCGGCGCGGTTCGGGCCGGGAGAACAGCTCCAGCTGGTCGAAGTTCCCCTTGTAGGTGGCCTCCGCGACCATGCCGGCGTGCACCTTGACCCGCGCCAGGTACACCTTCTCCGGCGCGGTCTCGACGGTGAGCTTCTGCCCGCTCTCCAGCGAACGCGAGGTCTCCGCGCCCATCGACTGGGTGTAGGGCTGCACGTTGATGACGCCGACGCCGAGCCCGTCCACGTCGTGCGTGCCGGTCTTGACGCCCTGCCCGAACGGGCCGGTGAACACCGCGCCGACGTAGCCGCCGTGGTTCACGCTCCAACCGGTGGTGCGCCCCGCGTTGGCCTTGCCGGTGAGCTCCCGGGTGGCCTGCTCGTACTCGCTGCGGGTGATCGGGCTTGCGGTGTCGAGCACCGGCTTGAACGAGGTGCCCATCTCGACGGCCAGGTCGCGCCGCGCCCGCGTGTAGGAGATCGAGGTGGTGCGCGGCCTGCTGAACAGCCGCGGATCGCCCTCGATGCGGTCCGCCCCGAGCATGTGCGCGATCGGGCTGGTGATCTCCGGGACGGGGAACCGGACGATCGGGTCGTTGCGGGTGACCTGGCTGAGCAGGTCGGTCGCCATCTGGCGCAGGATCTTGCCGCCGGTGAACCCGACCAGCTGGGCGCCGTCGAGCGTGCGGCTCCCGCCCGGGGGCATCTGGTGCGGCGCGGGCGGAGAACCGATCTGCTCGACCTGCGCGTTCGGTGAGCCCTCCTCGAAGTGCGTCACCGCCAGCGGGTCCTCCTCGCTGACGAGGCTCTCCGGCACCACGAAGCGGGCGTCGACCCGCTTGGTGATCGGCTCGGCGGCGTGCGGGTTCGGCTTCTGCCTGGACCGCTCGTTGGAGGTCAGGTCGACCGGGAAGTCGCTGGTCAGCTCCTGGAACACCGGCACGTGCCTGCCGGGGCGCTGCGGACGGATGCGGCGCATCCCCTCGCTGGGCCGCTTGTACGAGAGGACCTCGGCCTTGAAGTCGAGGTCCGCGCGGAACGAGCGCAGCCGGTCGTCGGTGAGCTTGCCGTCCGGGGCGATGCTGCCACCGCGCTTGCGCTCGACGGCGGTCTCCCGGCCGAACTCGAAGCCCCGCCTGCGGGTCCGGTTGCCCTCGGCGCGGTAGCCGCCGTTGAGCACGTAGGACCCGATGCCCAGCGAGGCGTACAGCCGGGCCTGGATGCCGCCGATGAGGCCGCGCTTGCGGAACCGGCTGCTCTTCACCGTGGTCTCGTCGGTGACCTTCCGGCTGGTGTTGAGCGCGCCGTCGCTCTTCGACTTCCCGTCCTCGGCGCCGTCCTTCGCGCCGTCCCGGGAACCGCTGCCGTCCTTCGCACCGCCGTCCTTCGCGCCGCTGCCGGAGTCCTCCCCGGAACGCCCGCCGGTGCCCTCCGGCGTCGCGTCGCCGTCCAGCCGGGCGCCCCCGAAGGACTCGCCCCCGGACCGGACCGGTTCGCCGTCGCGGATGTTGCTGGTCTCCATCGACAGCCGCACGACGGAGACGTAGTCGTTCAGCAGCGATTCCCGCTTCAGCGGCAGGTGCAGCGCCCCGTCGACCATGTGCGGGACGAGCTGCTTGACGACCTCCTCGTCGGCGAGGATGTCGGCGAGGTTGCGCCCGCGCTTGAGCACGTCGGCGATCTTCGCCGACAGGCCCTTCGCGAAGGCCTGGTCGTCGAACTGCCGGATGAACATGTTCTGGTCCAGCCGCACCCGCCCGCGCAGCGGGATGTCCCGCAGCAGGTCCGCCAGCCCGTTGTACAGATCGCGCCCGACGGGCAGGTCGGTGAGCCTGCCGATGAACGCGTGGCCGTTCTCGACCGACTCCGGCAGGAAGTGGGTGCGCTCGGCACCGGAGCGGAAGGTCTCCGGGCGGTGCGCGTCGGCCAGCGGGGTCCCGTCGAACAGCCCGGCCTCGGCCGCCTTGCCGCGGTCGCCGAGCACGTCGGCGGCGACGATGCCGTCCAGCGTGACCGGCTCGCCGCCGAGCTTGCGGACCTGCATCTTGTAGCCGAGCTGGTACCGGGCGGCCTCACCCGTGGTGTCGACGGTGTGGGTGACCTCGGTGGAGCGGTTGATGCTCTGCTCGTTGGCCCGGCCGATGTTGAACCCGGCGTTCGGTCCCGCCACGACCCGGAACGGGCCCGCGACGACACCGGGGCCCGCGATCGCGTTGAGCCCGCCGGAGCGGTCCGTCTTGCGGACGTCCTTGCTGCCGAACGTGGCGGTCTGCGAATCGGAGTGCGTCACGTCCGCGTGCTCGTGGCCGACCTTGATCCAGGTCGCCACCGCCCGCATCTCGATCTTCGTGCCGGGGTGGGAGCGGAACAGCGAGAGATTGCGGCCCTTGTAGATCTCGCCGGACTGCACCCACCCCGCCTCGGGGTGCGCACCCTCGAAGACCGTCATCTCCGGCAACCGCTCGGTGATGCCGTCCTTGTGCAGGAACTCCTGCAGGGCGGGTCTGCCGTGCGCGTCGACGGCGGTCTCGTCCCGGAATCTCTTGCCCAGGATCTGCTGCACCTGGGTGAAGAACGAACCGGCGAACGGGCCGGTGTGGATGGTGACGCCGATCGGCGCCGAGTCCCGGACGGCGCGGCTGCCCGCCTCGCCGAGCTCGCCCAGCTCGTGCACGCCCTGCTCGGCGAGCTTCACCTGGCGCCGCTGGTTCAGCGACTGGTGGAAGCTGTCCAGGTGCGCGTGCGAGTCCGCGAGCACGTTGCCGATGGAGCGGCCGTTGGAGAGCCCGATCGGCACCCGCAGCGCCACGTCCGCCGTCTCCGAGACGCTGTGCGGTTCCAGCGTGCGGTTCGCGGTCGGGCCGACGACGTCGCGTCCGACGCCGGGCGGGGTCACGACCTGGTTCTTGCTGTCGCGCAGCGAGAACTCGAACTTCATCGGCACTTCGACGTCGTGCAGTTCCTTGATGGCGTACTTGTGGCCGCTGCCGTACTTCTGGCTCTGCTCCGACAGGTGCGTCTCGGAGAAGCCGCCGGGCACGGTCGGGTTCACGTACACGTAGACGCCGGGCACCGAGGTGATCGCCAGCTGCGGGGAGAACGCCTTGTCCCGGGATTCGCTGCTGGTGTGCGAGGTGGACTTCTCGGTCTTGGTGCTCGCCTTGATGGACTCGTCGGAGGGCTTCACCGACTTCATCTCGTCGAACTGCGGGGTGGCCTTGACCAGCAGCTCGTAGAACTTGCCGCCCTTGCGGACGGTGAACGTGTCGCCGGAACCGACCAGGCTGTGCACCGCGTTGTCCACGCGGCGCTGGACGATGCCGGTGTCCTCCCACTTGCCCTTGCCGCCGGGCAGCAGGCTGTTGAGGTGGGCGACCACGTCGGGGCCGCTGAACTCCAGCGTCCGGGTGTCCTGCGGCAGGTTCGCGCGACGGGTGGCGCCGATCTGCTCGATCGGGCCGAGGGACTGGCCGCGGCGCACGTAGTCCGGCAGCGCCTCCCGGATCTCCCGGACCGGCTTCGGGGTCTTCTTCGCCTCGTCCTCGGCGTCCTTCTTCGCCTGCTCCGAGTCCTTCGCGCCGTCGTCGTCGGACCGCTTGCCGTCCTCACCGCGATCGGATCCGCGCCCGTCCTCGGCGTCGTCCCCGCGCTTGCCGGACCCGTCGACGTCGTCGGTGCCGCGGTTGCGGCTCTCGCCGTCCTTCGGGCCGCCCGGGACCTCGTCGAACGCACCGCGCCGCGGACCGTCCACAGGGGACATCGGCGGGGTGTCCGAGTCGGGGCGGCCGGTCCGCGCGGCCTGCTCGCCGCCCAGCGACTCCTTCTCGTGCACGTAGCGCTGGACGAGCTCGTCCGCGCGCCCGTGCTCGCCCTTCGCGATCCGCGCCGCGACGGCTTCCCACAGGACGGTCGGCACCTTGCCGGGGATCTCACCGGCCCGGCTGAGCAGGACGGCCGCGGTGTCCAGCAGCTCGCGGGTGCGGCCCGCGGCGAGCTTGCTGTAGGAGCGGGCGGCGGACTCCAGGTCCTCGGACAGCGGGACGTCCCTGGCGAACGAGGTGCCCGCCGCCGCGTCGCCCTCGGTGGTCGCGGTGCGCTGCGCGGGCGGATCGCCGCCCATCACCAGCGACCGACCGCCCTGCGGGCCCAGGCCCACCACGACCTCGTCCGGGGCCGGGATGCGCAGCGGCGTCCCATCCTGCTGGGCGGGGCCGTTCAGCCTGCCGCCCTGCGGCGCGCGCGGCGCATCCGGGATCGGCGCGGGCACCAGGTCGGGATCGGTGAGCAGCGCGGCGAACACCGGCGGCAGCGGCGGGTCCTGCCTGCCGCCCTCGCGGGTGTGCGAGGTGCCGGTGGAGCCGGGGCGCGAGGTGGTCGAGGCGGTGCGCTGGTCGGGCGTGGTGACGTTGAGCCCGCGCTCCCCGTCCTGGGTGCGGGTGGAGTCCTGGCCGCGGTTGGTGTCCTGGCTGCGGTTCGGGCTGCTGCTCTCGGTGGCCGGGCCGCGGGAGTCGCCGCCGCGGGTAGCGGTCTGGTCGCCGCCGCGCGCCTGGCCCGGGTCCTGCTGCGAGGTGACGTTCGGGCGCCCGCCGGGCTGCTGGCCCGGCTGGTTCGGCGTGGTCTGGCCGGGGTTCGCCTGGTTCGGGTTCGCCTGGTTCTGCGTGCTCTGGTTGGTGCCCTGGTTCGGCGTCGACTGGTTGCCGGTCTGGTTCGGCGTCGTCTGGTTCGGCGTCGTGGACGCGACCGGGTCGGCGCGCTCCGCGTCCGCGTCGCGAGCGGGCTGCTCGTCCTGCGCGCGGGTCGGCTGCTCGGCGTCCGCGCGGGTCGGCTCGGCGTCCTCCGCGCGGGTCGGCTCGGCGTCCTCGGTGCGGCCGGACTGCTCGGTGGAGCCGTCGGAGCGGGTGGCCCCGGTCTCCGGCTCGGCGGTGGTGTCCGGGCGGCCCGCGGATTCGGTGCGCGGCGCGGACTCGGACCGGGACTCGGTGGCGGGGTCCACTTCCGGGGTGGCGGTGGTGTCGGGCCGCTGCTCGCTCGTCGGGTTCGCCGCGGTGGAGTCCGGTTCGCCGCTGGTGCGCGCGGGGGGCGCGGCGGTGTCCTGCCTGCCTCCGGTGACCGCGCCGGACTGCGGAGCGCGCGCCTCGCCGCCCGCCTGCGGGGTGGTGGCCGCCCCGCGCCCCGGCTGGTTGGTCGCCTGGTTGCCGGACTGGCCGCCCGACTGGTGCTGGCCCTGCACCGGGGCAGGCGCGGCGGAGTCCTCGCGCTGGTCCCGGCCGGATTCCGCTTCGTCCGCGCGGGAATCCGGGGTGCGTTCGGACTCCGGCCGGTCGGATTCGGTGAGCTCGGCCGAGTCGTCCCTGGACTGCGCGGGGTCGGTGGTCGACTCGTCGTCCCGGGAGCCCTGCTCCTCGCGGAAGTTCGACTCGTCCCGCGAAGCCTGCTCTTCGCGGGAATCCGACTCGTCCCGGGAGCTCTGCGATTCCTCGCGCGAGGACGGGGATTCCTCCCGCGAAGTCTGTGCATCGTCACGCAACGACTGCGACTCGTCGCGCGAGTTCTGGACGTCGTCGCGGAACCCGGAGTCGGCCCGGCCCCCGCCGACGTCCTGCCGGTCGGAGCCGTCGATCTCGTTCGACCGGCCGTCGGTGCTGCTCGGCCCGCCGTCCGCCTCGGTCGACGAGGTCGTGCCGTCCGAGCCGATGACCGTCGAGCCGTTCGGGTTCGTGGTCGAGGTCTGGTTCGGACCGCCCTGCGTCCCGGTCCGGTCGCCGCCCGGGGTGCTCTGCGACTGCCCGGGGCCGGTGGCCGCGGTCGACGGGTTGGTCGACGAGGTCTGCCCGCCCGTGGTGCTGGTCTGCCCGCCGGTGGTGCCGGTCTGCCCGCCCGTCGTGCTGGTGCTCGGGCCGCCGGTGCTGGTCGTGCTCGGACCGGTGGCCGTCGTGCCGGGCCCCGTGGCCGTCGAGTTCGGACCGGTGGCGGTCGAGTTCGGGCCCGTCGCGGTCGTGTTCGGCCCGGTCGCCGTGGTGTTCGGTCCCGTGGCGGTCGTGCCCGGCCCCGTCGCGGTCGTGCCAGGCCCCGTCGCGGTCGTACCCGGCCCCGTCGCGGTCGTGCCAGGACCCGTAGCGGTGGTTCCGGGACCGGTGGCGGTCGTGCCCGGACCGGTGACGGTCGTGCCCGGACCGGTGGCCGTGGTTCCGGGTCCGGTCGCCGTCGTGCTCGGGCCGCCGGTGGCGGCCGTGCTCGGACCGCTCGTGCTGGAGGACGTCGTGCTGGAGGACGTCGTGCTGGAGCTCGGCGCGGACGACGTGGTGGAACCCGAGGTGCTCGTGCCCGCCGTCGAGTTCGCCGCGCCCCCGACCTGCCCGCCGGAGGTGCTCTGCGACTGCCCGAAGCCGCCGTGCGCGACGGCCTGGCCCTGGTTGGACGAGGAGGAGTCGTTGGACTGCGAGGTCGACTGCGACCCGGTCGAATCGGAGCCGCCGGTCGAGGAGGACTGGCCGGACCCGCTGCTGTGCGAGGTCGAGGTCCCGGAGCTCTCCGAGGACGTGCCGCCGTCGGCCGAGCCGATCCCGGTCGACTCGGTGGCCACCGGCGCGGAGTTCCCGAACACCGAGCCGATGTTCGTGCCGCCGTGGCTCACGTCCCGCGAGGAGGACTCCTGCTGCCCCGCGCTGTCCCGGTTCGAGTCCACCAGGCTGTCGCGCGAGCCCGTGGATTCCGACTGCCCGGACCCGGTGTTCGTCGAGGAGGACTGCCCGCTGGAGTCGGACCGGCCGCTGGAGTCGGACTGACCGCTCGAATCGGAGCGACCGCTGGAATCCGTCCGACCAGCCGAATCGGACTGCCCGCTGGAATCGGACCGGCCGCTGGAGTCGGACCGGCCACTCGAATCCGACTGACCGCTGGAGTCGGACCGGCCACTCGAATCCGACCGACCGCTCGAATCCGACTGCCCGCTCGAATCGTGGCCGCCCTGCCCGGCGCCCGCGGTCCCCTCGCCGTTGGCCTCCGCGTACGACGGCGGGCCCTGGGTCGCCTCCTCGTAGCTCGGCGGCCCGTCGCTGGAGGTGTTCGTCGAGGACTCGCCGTCCCGCGCCCCGCCGGTGCCCTTCTTGTCGCCCGTGGCGTCGCCGCCGGACTTGTCGCCGCCGATCTCGCCCGGGCTGGGGATCTTCAGGTCGCCGGGGCCCTTGACCTCGCTGATCGTCGGCGTGCCCGCACCGGCCTTGCCACCGCCACCGGTCGTGCCGCCGAGACCGCCCTTGGCGAAGGCGCCGAACATGCCGTCCGAGGCCACGCCGTGCTTGTCGTCGGTGGCGATGTAGACCAGCGGGTTGCTCGCCGCGACCGAGACGATCTGCAGCGCGCCGTCCGCGAAGCGCCCGAACGCCACCTGCCCCCGGGTGAACTTCTTCTCCGGGATCTGCTCCTTGGGGCCCCGCAGCTTGTTCGCGTTCGTGATGTTCTTGTTGATGTTGACCATCACGTCGTCGAGGTTCTTCGCGATGCCGCGCACCGCCCCGGCGGCGACACCGGAGGCCGCACCACCGATCGCGCCACCGATGACCATGCCCTTGATCGACTCGGTGTTGATGTTGTCGCGGTAGCCGGCGGCCTTCTGGATGCCCTGGATGCCCGCGTCCAGACCGCCCATCACGCCGGCACCGAACGCCGCACCACCGGCCGGGTACTTGCCCAGCTGCCAGGCCTGCGAACCGGCCGCCTTCGCCCCGGCCTTCCAGCCGCCCGCCTTGACGGCCTGCGGGATGCGGCCGAGCTGCTTGACGATGTTCTGCGCGATCTGCTTGATCAGTTCCCGCAGCAGCGCGGTGATGCCCACCCGCGCAGCGGCGAGCACCGCCGGGACCATGAACGCGCCGAACAGCGAGGCGATCAGCGAGATGACCGTCGCCAGCGTCATCGCGGTCATCGCGATGAACATGATCTTGTTCTTCTGGATGTCCGCGGCCGCGTCGTGGGCCTTGCTGGCCAGGTCGCGCGCGACGGCGGACTGCTCGCGCAGGTAGCCGGGCAGATCGGACTTCACGTACCGGACGGTCTCGTCGGAGGTGTCGCCGTCCAGGGCGTCGTCGATGTCACCGCCGGCCGACTCCATCTTGGCGGCCATCTCGTCGGTGCGGTCGGCGTAGCGCTCCAACGCGGCGTGCATCGCGTTGAGGCCGCCTTCGCTGCCCTCGGGCCACTCCATGCCGAGGGTGATCTTGAAGAACTTCTGGAGTTTGTCGGGCAGCTCGGTGGTCTCGTACTTGCTCACCGGCTCCCCCTCTCCAGATTCGAACCCGGACGCCCTGTCGCGCCCGGGTGTTCAACTCACGTCTTCGCGGCCCTCGTCTCCCAGCAGAGAGGTCGCACGGTTCCCGGCACCGAGATCAGGACTCGTAACCGGTGTTCTCGACGTTCCGGCGGTTCTGCTCGTCCACCTCGACGAACTCGTCCACCGCTTCGTCGAGCGAGCCGGTCAGCTCGTTGACGCCATCGAGGATGCCCTTGGAGCCCTCCTTGATGTTCTTCTCGGGCTCCTTGTAGTTCTCCTCGAACGCCTTGCCGACGTCGTCCTTGCCCCAGCAGCCGTAGAGCTCCTCCAGCTCGGCAGTGAGCTCGTCGAAGGCGGCGGACATCTCGTCGTGCGCCGTCTTGATCCGCTGGTTGGCGTCCCGCATCCCGTCGGGGTCGAGGTAGAAGTCGTCAGCCATCCTGGCCACCCTTCTCCGTACGGGAATTCTTTCCGGGGCGCTCGTCGTCGTCGACGATGCCGTCCAGCATCGGGGCCAGCAGCGCGTCGATCACGCTGCTGGGGTCCACCTTACCCGCGGCGATGCCCGCTAGATCAATTCCCGGCAGTGCATCGGATCCCATGAGGTCCGTCATCTTCGCCATCGCCTGCGCGCGGCCCTGCTGGAGCGTCTCCACGATCACGTGGGCCAGCTGCGCCGGGGCCATGCTCCGGTACTTCGTGCCGTTGAACTTCAGCTCGGACAGCTCGCCGCTGCCGTCGAAGGTCATCTCCAGCGAACGGTCCTTGGCCTGGACCGTCGTCGTCTCGTTCTCGCGGACCTCGCCGATCTCGGCGAGCTTGCGCTGTTCCTGCTCCAGCGCGGCCATCGCCGCTTCGAGGTCCTGGAAGGCGCCGCCACCGCGGTTCATCTCGGTCATCGAATCTTCCGCTCCTCCCGGAGACCATTGATGATCTCGTCGATCTGGGCGTTCGCGTCGCCCACCGGCTTCTCCTTCGGCTCCGGACCGTCCTCTTCGGACCGCGACCGGCGACCGACCGCGCCGAGCACGCCGTTGCCGTCGTCCCAGGAATCCCGGTCCGCCGGAACGGGGACGTTCGGCTGCCGCTCCTGCTGCGAACGGTCCTGGCCCGCTCCCGCGCCACCCATCATGCCCATCGGGCCGTGCATCGGACCGGTCGGCTGCCCGGTACCACCGGGCACCCCGCCGCCGCCCGCACCGGGCAGCGCGCCGGAGAACTCCCCGCCCGGGCGCGGCAACGTCGGCGTGCCGCCGGGCGCGCGCACCTGGCCGAGGTCCAGCGCGGAGGACGGCGTGCTGCGCGGCCCGCCGCTGGTCGTGCTGTGCGCACCGGACGAACCGGCGTCCAGCGGCCCGGCGGTCGCCGACTTCGACACCGGCTGGCCGGGCTGCTGACCGGGCTGGTTGCCGCCACCCGGCGGGTTCCCACCGCCCGGCGGGTTCGAGCCCGTCGGGTCCGGCGCCCCGGCCGTCACGTGACCGGGCGCATGCGAGCCCGGCGAGTTCGACGGCAGCGTGCCCGCCGCCGTCGCGCCCGCGGCCGCGCTCGCGGTCGCCGTCGCGGTGAGGTGGCCCGGCGCGTGGGACTGCACGAACGGCGCGTCCGCGGTGGACTCCTTGTGCTCCTCCACCGGGGAGCTCATGGTGCTGATCTGCTCCTGGCCGGAGGACGTGCCCTCCTGGCTGGAGGTCTGCGGCCGCTTCTCCTTCTTCGTCGCGGTCGGCTCGGTCCCGCCGGTGGCCGAGTTCGCCGCCATCCGCTTGCCCAGGACCTGCGGCGAACCCTCCTGGACGCTGCCGGAGCGGGCGGCCGAGGCCATCCGCCAGCCGCCACCGCCCGACGTCGTGGAACCGCCGCCACCGCCGATGCCCGCGGGCGACTGCCCGAGCACCGCGGGAGCACCCTTCGCCGAAGCCGCCAGCCACGGGGCCGCGTTCCCGGACCGCTCCCCCGCGCCGTCGCCGCCGCCGAAGCCGCCGGTCCCGCCGCCCGCGGTCGATCCGTCGCCGGAGCCGCCACCGATACCGGCCGGGCTGCCGTAGGTGCGCGCCATCGTGCCGACGGCGCCGCCGCCTTCACCCGAACCCGGCGCGTAGCCGGCGTCCATCGCGTGCGGCGTGCCGTCCGGTCCGTAGTAGACGGCGCCGGAGTACTGCCCGCCGCTGCCGGACTGCCCGCCTTCGGCGCCCTCGGCCGTGATCTGGTCCACCGGCTTGCTGCCCGGGCCGGTGCCCGGCAGCGGGGTGAACCCGCCCGCCGCGTCGCCGTAGGAGGTCGCCAGGTCGCGCAGGATCTGGCGAGCCTGCTCGGTGCGGTCTTCGTCGGCCTTCCCGGCCTCCTCCGCCGGGGCGTCGCTCTGCTCCGCCCGCTGCTGCTGGAGGTCCCGCAGCCGCTGCTGCGAGGCCGCCAGCGAGTCGGCGGCGCGGCGCAGCATCGCCGCGTAGCCCGGCTGCTGCATCGCCTGCAGCACCGCTTCGTTCTTCGCCGCCAAGTGCTCGGCCGCCTGCGCGGCCTGGTCCATCGACAGCCCCGACAGGCCGACCTCCAGCCTGCGCATGGTGCCGCGCAGGCCGTCGATCAGCTGCCGGAGCCCCGCCGTGGCGCGATCGAACTCGTCGGCGCGCTGGTAGTACAGCTCCGGATCGCGTTCGTTGATCATCTGGGCCAGCTGGTCGAAGTTCAGCTGGTCCAGGTTCGACGGGATGGGTGTGCTGGTGGGCACGAGATCAGCTCCGTCCGAGCACCGATGGCGGGTTGTCCTTGTCCTCGTCCCAGACGCCGTCGTCCGCCTTCATCCAGATCTGCGGCTCCCGCTCCTGGTTCTGCTGCCCGGCGGCACCGGCGCCCGCGCCCATGCCACCGCCGCCCATCGGCATACCGCCCATCGGCATGCCTCCGGTGCCCATGCCGCCCGCGGCACCACCGGCGGCACCGCCCGCGGCACCGCCCGCGGCCGCTGCCGCGGCACCGCCCGGCGCGGCCAGGCCCTGCTTGGCCGCCACGTCGAACTGGGCGCTCGGGCTGTCGCCGCCACCGTAGCCGCCACCGCCGTAGCCGCCGCCCCCGCCGCCGCCGGAGCCGAGGCTGGAGATCGCGTCGTCCGCGGCGGCCTTCGCGGCACCGCCGCCGCCACCGCCGCCGAGGAAGTCGTCCAGTTCGGACCCACCGCCACCGCCGCCGCCGGTACCGCCGGAGGCGAGACCGTCGATCGCGTCGTCCGCGGCCTTCTTCGCGTCCTCCATGGCCTGCTGCTGCGCCGGGGAGTCGCCGTCCTGGCCGAGCTTGTCGATCGCGTCGGACGCGGCCTGCTTGGCCTCCTCAGCGCTCGGCGGGGTGCCGTCCTGGCTGAGCCCGCCGATGGCGTCGTTGGCCGCCTGCTGCGCTTCCTGCAAGCGCTGCTGCGCGGCCGGGTCGGCGCTCTTGGTGGTCAGGTCGCCGATGGCGTCCGAGGTCGCCTGGCGGGCCTGGGCGTCGTCGATCGGGCCGCCGGCGTCGGACGGGCTGGCCAGCTCGTTGATCGCGTCGTCCGCGGCCTTCTTCGCGTCCTCCATGGCCTGCTGCTGCGCCGGGGAGTCGCCGTCCTGGCCGAGCGCGTCGATCGCCTCGTCCGCGGCCTGCTTCGCCTCCTCGGCGGTCGGCTGACCGCCGTCCTTGCTGAGCTCGTCGATCGCGTCGCTCGCGGCCTGCTGCGCGTCTTCCATGCGCTGCTGGGCGGCCGGGTCCTGGGTGCCCTTGGCGAGGTCGCCGATCGCGTCGGAGGCCGCCGTCTTGGCCTGGCCCCCGTCCACCGGGGTGTCCTTCACCGCGAGGTCGTCGATGGCTCCGTCGGCCGCCTTCTTGGCGTCCTCCATCGCCTGCTGCACCTCGGGGGAGTCGCCGTCCTGGCCGAGCGCGTCGATCGCCTCGTCCGCGGCCTGCTTCGCCTCTTCCGCGGTCGGCTGGCCGCCGTCCTTGGTGAGCTCGTCGATCGCGTCGTTCGCCGCCTGCTTGGCGTCGTCCAGGCGTTCCTGGGCCTCGGGGCTCTCGGTCTCGCTCTTGAGGTCGTCGATCGCGTCGCCCGCGGCCTTCTTCGCCTCGCCGCCGTCGAGCTTCTCGTCGGCACCGCCCGGGCCGTCGGACTCGGTGTTCGGTCCGCCGCTGCCGGAGAGCGAGTCGATGGCGTCGTCGGCCGCCTTCTTGGCGTCCTCCATCGCCTGCTTCTGCTCGGGGCTGTCGCCGTCCTGGCCGAGCTCGTCGATGGCGTCGGACGCGGCCTTCTTCGCCTCTTCGGCGCTGGGCTGGCCGCCGTCCTTGCTCAGGTCGTCGATCGCGTCGTTCGCGGCCTTCTTGGCGTCGTCCAGGCGCTGCTGGGTCTCCGGGCTCTGGCCCTCGCTCTTGAGGTCGTCGATCGCGTCGCCCGCGGCCTTCTTGGCCTCGCCGGTGTCGACGCCCTCGCCGGCGCCGCCGCCGGAGCCTTCGCTGCCGGGGCCGCCGGACTCGGTCTCGGGACCGCCTTCGCCGCCGCCCGCGAGCGAGTCGATGGCGTCGTTCGCGGCCTTCTTCGCGTCCTCGAGGCCCTTGTCGCGCTGGCTGTCGCTGCCGCTCTTGCCACCGCCGGAACCGGTGCTGCCGCCGCCGGAGCCCATGCCGCCCGGCATGCCGCCGACGCCGCCACCGGTGTCTTCACCGGCGCCTTCGCCCCCGCCGGCACCTTCGCCGCCACCGGCGCCCAGTTCGTCGATCGCGTCGCCCGCGGCCTTCTTCGCGTCCTCGGTGGCCTGCTGGTAGTCGTCGCCCTGGCCTTCACCGGCACCGCCGGTGTCCCCGGCACCCCCGGTGTCCCCGGCGCCTTCACCACCGGCACCTTCACCACCGGCGCCTTCGCCTTCACCGCCGCCGGCACCCGGGCCGTCGGAAGTGAGGCCGTCGATGGCGTCGTTCGCGGCGCTCTTCGCGTCCTGCAGGCCCTTGTCGTAGTCCTCGGAGCCCTTGCCGGAGCCCTCGCCCGAGCCCTCGCCGGACCCTTCGCCGGAGCCCTCGCCCGAACCTTCGCCGGAGCCCTCGCCCGAGCCCTCGCCCGAACCTTCGCCCTCCCCGGTCAGCTCGTCGATGGCGTCGTCGGCCTCGTCCTTGGCGTCCTTCTCCTCGTCGGAGGTGTCGTCCTCGTCGTCGCCGGAGCCGCTGGAGTCCTCGTCGTCGCCGGAACCGCTCGAGTCCTCGTCGTCCCCGGAGCCGCTCGAGTCCTCGTCGTCCTTCGAGTCCTTGTCGTCCTTGTCGTCCTTGTCGTCATCGCCCTTGCCCTCGTCACCGCCGGTGTTCTCCGCGGCGGGGCTCAGCGCGATGTGCAGCGGGCTCAGGTCGGAGCCGCGCGAGCTGTACTGGTTCGTGAGGTTCGTCAGCAGAACCTTGAGCTCCTTGAGGAGGTTGTCCTCGCTGACGTCGACCGCTTCCTGGACCTTGCTGTCGAACTCGGACTGGCTGAGCTCGGTGGAGACGGCCTCGATCTTCTCGATCGCGGTCTTGCGGCGCTCGTGCTCGTTGTCGAGCGCCTCCCACCAGCGGTGCGCGTAGTCCTGGATGGCGTGACCGATGTTGCCGACGGTGGTGGCGTAGGCCTGGTTCGTCAGCGTGTTGTAGAGGTCTTCGCTCTCCTTGAACAGATCCGTCGCGTACTTGTTGAACTCGTCGCCCGCGACGCCCTGCATGTGGTCCTGCAGGGCCTTGATCTGCTTGTTGAAGCCTTCGTTGATCTCACCGAGCCGCTCGGTCGCCTTCTTGAAGGCGGCCTCCAGCTCGTACCAGGCTTCGGCGGTCTTGTTGCTGCTCAGACTCGCATGATCGCCGGTGGCCCCTCCGTTGTGCGTGAGGTCCCAGGTGGCGGCGTCGATCTCTTCCCAGTTGGAGTAGTTGTCGACTGCCATGGGAGGGGCGGAGGCGCTGTAGACGCCAACCACGTTTTCGGCTTTGTCCGCCATCGGGAATGGTCCTCACAGAATGAAGCGGCCCACCGGCCGATCGAATGACTAACGGGATCTGGGTCTGCTGCCCTGCACCACGATCAGGCGGGCAGGGTGTCGTTGTAGCCGTCGCCGTCCGAGGCGTTGTCCTCCGGCTTGATGTCCGGGTCCTCCGAGAAGTTGTGCTGCTCGGCCTCGGTGCCCTTGTCCAGGGAGGAGATCGCCGTGTCGATGTGACCGCGCATGTCGGCGACCTCGGCCTTGATCTTGTCGGCGTTCTCGCCGTCGGCGTTCTCGAAGTCGTTCGCGATCGCGGTGAGATCGGTCTTCATGTTGTCGAAGATGTTCTTCAACCGCTCGGCGTGCGCGACCAGGCCGTTGCGGCGGTCGTCGACGATCCGCTCCAGCCACTGCGCGGTCTCGAAGTGACCGGCGTTGGGCCAGTGCGCCTTCAGCTCTTGGAAGGCCGCCATGTCCTCGGTCAGCTTGCCGATCTCGTTGGCAGCGTTCTTGATGTCATCCGGGGAGAAAGCGGTGGTGTCCGCCATGACCATCCCTACTTACGTGGTGTCGTCAGCATCGAACGTGGCCGCGGAGAGCGGCGAGGGGAGAAGAGCGATGCCGGGCCGAATCGCGTGACCGGCCCGGCTACCGCAACGGCGCCCGGCACCGGTCAGCTGTAGGCGCTCATGCGCTTGCCACCGGAGCGGTCGGTGTCCTGCATGTTCGTCGTACCGGTCTGGACGTTCTGCTTCTGCTGCTCGATGTACTGGGCGAAACCGTCCAGCCGGCCGCGCAGCCGCTCCGCCGAGGCGTTGTAGCCGGTGGCGGACTGGCCCTGCCAACCCTTCTCCTGCAGGTTGGTGGCGTCCTTGATGAGCTCGCTGGCGCGCTCGTTGACGAACTCCAGGCCCTGCTTCAGGAAGTTCTGGGCCTCTTCGAGTGCGCCATAGTCATAAGTCTTGGGGCTGGTCATCTCTGCTGCTCCTCAGTGCGAGATTGCGGATGTTCGGGTGCGCGAAGCGCGATCAGCCGATGAAGTTCTCGATCGGCGTGTTGCTGATCGGCTTGACGTTGCTCTGGTCCTGCTCGGTCTGCTCACCGGCGGTCGAGCGCATGTCCTGCGACATCGCCTGGAGGTCGGCCAGCACGGAGTCCTTCAGGCGGGTGAGGTCCTGCTCGTACTGGTCGACGAGCATCTTGGTCATCTCGTTCGGGCTGCGCTGCCCGACGCCGTCGAGCTGGCTGCGCAGCTGGGTCAGCTGCTGCTCGATCTCTTCGCGGGCGGTGTCGTGCCGACCGGCGACCTGCTGGATTTCCGCTTCGTCAAAAAGTGCGCCGTCAATAGCCACTTGTGCCTCCGTTTGGCATTCGCCGCGGCGGCCCGCCGCAGTTCTCGTGCTCTGTGGATATCGGGTCTAACCCGGATACCAATCTAGATCTCTTCCCGGCTCGCGCGACCCACGAGTGGTCTTGACCGCGTCAAGCTAGGGACTCCCCTCATCAAGGTTTCATGATCAGGAACTCGGGGACTGGACCTGCGTGGCGGCAGCCGTGCTCAGCACCGGTCCGTTGGGCAGCAGCGCGAGCAGGTCCGTGGGCACCTGCATCACGGAATCCTCGGAGTAGCCCAGGGATTTCAGCACGTTGGCGTCCGCCAGCGGGTACTTCGTGCCCACGTCGGTGACGAGGTACGCGGTGCCCGGCGCCGCACCCGGCGCGGGCAGGTCCCTGGCCAGCACGCCACCGCCCGCCGGGACGACGATGCGGTCCGCCACGGTGCCCGCGATGTGCTGCGCGGTGTCCACCGCGCCCGCGTTCACCCGGGAGGTCGGCTGCAGCTCCAGGGTCACCTTCATGTTGCCGGAGGCCGAGGACGCGTAGCGCACGCACGGCTGCGAATCCGCGGGCGGGATCACGGTTTCCGGCACCACACCGGGGAATCCGGTCACCAGGTCCGGGCCCTGCGAGGTCGGCACCCCGGAGATCGCGGACGGGCCCGCCTGGATCGGCGCCACCTGCATGCCCGGGTAGGCGTCCCGAGTGGACGGTGCCGCGAACAGCAGGGCCGCGCTCATCCGGTTCAGCGGCGTCACGCCGTCTTGCCGCACCAGGTAGAACTGGCTGGAGTCGATGGCCGGATTGCGCACCTCGTAGACCTGGCCGACGCGGCTGGGCTTGCCGTCGATCATCGGACCGGTCTGCCCCGCGCCGGGGGTGTCCTGGACCGCCAGGTCGCGGCCCGCCGGGATCGGGTTCAGCCAGGTCGCCGGGACCTCCAGCGGCGCGGTGTCGCCGTAGCCGAGCGCGTCCACCACCGCCGGGCTGGTGACCCGGTACCGCTTGCCCTCCCAGATCAGCTGCAGCGCGCCGTCCGGGGTGCGCACCAGCAGGCCCTGCCCGTGCGTGGCCGCGGTGCCCGCCTGCGCGTCGACCATCAGCGTGATCGTCGGGTTGCCGACCATCTGGTTCGGCGGCAGCGGCTGCACGCACACCGTCCACGGCGTGACCCGCAGCGTCTCCGCGGTGGGGATCGAATCGGGGGCGTTCGGGATGCCGATCGGCTGGCCGACCGGGGTGCCCGCCATCGACTCCCGCGACACCGAGGACACCGTGCCGCCGGTGTTGCCGGAGGCCAGCTTCGCCGAGGAGTAGTTCAGCGCCGGGTGCAGCTGCCCGTCCAGGTACACGAACTGGGCGCCGGTCTCCTTGTCCATCACGATCGAACCGGCCTGCTTCCAGGAGCTGTTCCCCCCGGGCAGGAACAGGCCGAGGATGCCGAAGACCGCCATCAGCAGCGCCGCGACGATCACGCCGAACATGGTGCCGTTCTTCACCCGGCGGTTCGGCGATTCCAGCGCGTCCGGGCGCCCGTGCGTGACCGCGGCGACGAGCCTGCCGACCACGAAGAAGTACGCCTGGACCTGATCCTTGCGTGACTGCATCAGCCGGCCAGCCCTCGCATCTTCGCGTACACGTGCAGGAGTTGGAGCAGCAGCGGCAGCACCGCCACCGCCGTCAGGGATTCGAAGATGTCCACCGCGCGGCCCCAGTACGGGCGCAGCCTCCGGTTCGGCAGGAACTCGGAGAGCACCAGCAGCAGCGCGCCCACGGCCAGCGAGGGCAGCCACACCGCGAGGATCGCGACCAGCGGCCCGGCCCAGGTCACCACCAGCAGCGTGCAGGTGGCGAAACCGACGGCGGCCGGGACGACCAGCGCCCAGCGCTGGATCGCGCCGTCCGGGTGCCGGGAGCGCAGGAACAGCAGCAGCGAGACCACCGCGCCGAACACCACGGTCCACACGTCGGCCTCGCCGACCAGCGCACCCAGCATCATGAAGCTGAGCGCGGCCCCGACGCCGACGTGCAGCGCCCGCGAGTAGCCCACGGTGACCGCACCGCGCTCCACCACGATCTGCTGCGCGACCGGCTCGATGTCCTCGGTGAGCTCGGACGGCGTCGTCGGCAGCAGCGGCAGCGTGAGCCCGGAGAGCCGGAACGACAGGGACGGGATGAACACGCTCAGCACGACCGTGACCACGAGGCCGATCGACGCGGCCTGCTGCCCGGAGGCCGGGCTCACCGAAGCGATCAGCGCCGGGATTCCGACCAGGAGCGTGAAGGTGATGGCGGTGGTGAACAGCAGCGCGGAGTCCGCGACGCCCAGCAGCCCCACGACGAGCGCGATCAGCGCACCCGCCGCCGCGCAGCTGATCATCATCGGCACCGTCGCCACCGGGTCCAGCGCGAGCAGCAGCAGCACGCCGGTGAGCGCCGAGTAGCAGACCGCGACACCCGTGATGACCGTCGCCAGCACCGGGTTCGCGGCGCCGCGCGCCACCAGGGTCGCGACGGCCAGCAGCAGCGCGGTCATGCCGCCCGCGATGGGCGCCTCCACCGCGACCTCGGTCCCGGCCAGCAGCAGCGGGAAGCCGAGCAGCAGCGTCGCCAGCCCCAGCACCCGCAGCAGCCAGCGCGTCCGGGCGGGACGCCAGCGTCCCGCGTGGTTCTGCACCTGCTCGCCGACGCCGTCGACGAGGTCGTCGTAGTCGATCGGTTCCAGCTGGTCCGCCCTAGGGCGGAGGTAGATCGTCTCGCCGTCGAGCAGACCTAGTTCGGCGATCGTCCGGTCTTCGTCCAGCGGCGCCTCGCCGACGCGCTGGGCGACCCAGCCTTCGTGATCAGCGCCCTGTTCGACCCATTCGGCGCCGAACTGGGGCAGGACGGCGGGAAGCAGGTCGGCCAGCGGCACTTCGGCAGGGAGGGCGACGTCGGTCGACTTCTTGCCGAGGACGAAACGTAGCCTCCCCGAGTCTGTTGTGCGATGCTGGACCTGCTCTTCCGAAATCGCCATGGGTGCCCGGGGTCCTTTCCTGCCAGGTTGAGAGACCGCGACCCGGTCAGCAACGTAACGCTTGCGGGCCCAGACGTTACTGATCAGTCCGTCCCCGCGGACATCCAGGGGATTCCACTCACCAAAGGGAGAGCACGTGAGCACGGTGCTGTTCGCTCGGCGTTCTCGCCGACCGAAACCGACCTCACCGAGCGAGGAGATTGAGATCCAGGAACCGCCCGCGGTTCCGGAGAACACCGGTGGCGGGATCAGCTCCGTCATGATGTACGCCCCGATGGGGCTCGGCTCGCTGGCCATGGTCATGATGTTCGTGCGCCCGGGGTCGGGGGTGCTGTCCTACATCGGCGGCGGGATCATGATGTGCTCCGCCGTCGGCATGATCCTCGTGCAGCTGCTGCGGAGTTCGGTCAACCACAAGCAGAAGCTGCACGGGTTCCGCCGCGACTACATCCGGTACCTGGGGCAGTTGCGCCGCCAGGTGCGCAAGGCGCTCACCGGCCAGCAGAAGGCGGCCCGCTGGATCCACCCGGACCCGCGGTCGCTGTGGTCGCTGGCGCTGGGCTACCGGCTGTGGGAACGGCGTCCCGCCCACGACGACTTCGGCGAAGTCCGGATCGGGCTCGGCAAACAGCGCTCCGCGACGAAGCTGGTCCCGCCGGACAGCAAGCCGATCGAAGACCTGGAGCCGCTGTCCGCGCACGCGCTGCGCCGGTTCCTGCGCGCCTACACGACGTTGTCGAACGCGCCGATCGCGGTGTACCTGCGCGGGTTCAGCCAAATCCGGTTCCGCGGCGACGAGGAGGCGGTGCGCGGCCTGTCCCGCGCCATGCTCGCCCAGCTCGTCACCGGGCACGCCCCCGGCGAAGTGCGGATCGCGCTGTGCGCGAGCGAGCAGCGCCGCGAGGACTGGGACTGGCTGAAGTGGTTGCCGCACAACCAGGGCGACTCCCGCGACGCCGCCGGTTCGCGCCGCCTCGTCGGCGAGACCATGACCGAGGTCGAGGACCTGCTCGGCGGCGGGGACTTCACCTCCCGGCCCCGCTTCGAGGCCGACACCCCGGTCACCCCGAACGAACCGCTCGTCGTCATCGTGCTCGACGGCGTGCAGCTGCCCACCGACCACCGCGCCGGTGAGGAGGGCTACCGCAACACCGTGGTCCTCGACGTCGGCGAATCCCTGCCGTGGCAGTCGAAAGCGGACGCGCTGTTCCTGGAGGTCGAACCGGAGCAGGTCAGCACGGTCACCTTCGACCGGCTCGGCAAACCCGCGGGCAGCCCGTTGTGCCGCCCCGACTCGCTGAGCACCATCGGCGTCGCCGCCCTCGCCCGCACCCTGGCCCGCTACCGGGTCGGCGAAGCGGTCGCCGAGAGCGACGAGCCGCTCGCGGGCGATTACGAGCTCGCCGGCCTCCTCGGCCTCGGCGACGTGCGCACCTTCTCCCCCGCCAAGTACCGGCGCGAGCGGATGACCGCGAAGCGCAGGCTGCGGGTGCCGATCGGCATCGCCTCCAACGGTTCCCCGCTGGAACTGGACATCAAGGAGTCCGCCGAGGACGGTTCCGGCCCGCACGGCCTGTGCATCGGCGCCACCGGTTCCGGCAAGAGCGAGCTGCTGCGGACCCTCGTCGCGGCGCTCGCCACCACGCACACCTCCGAAGAGCTCAACTTCGTGCTCGTCGACTTCAAGGGCGGTGCGGCGTTCCTCGGCTTCGACCAGCTGCCGCACACTTCCGCGGTCATCACCAACCTCGTCGACGAGCTCGAACTCGTCGACCGGATGCAGGACGCCCTGACCGGCGAGATGAACCGGCGCCAGGAGCACCTGCGCGCCTCCGGCAACTACGCGTCGCGGCGCGACTACGAAGCGGCGCGCCAGCAGGGCGTGCAGCTGGAACCGATGCCCGCGCTGTTCATCGTCGTCGACGAGTTCAGCGAGATGCTCTCCAGCAAGCCCGAGTTCGTCGACGTGTTCGCGATGATCGGCCGGTTGGGCCGGAGCCTCGGCGTGCACCTGCTGCTCGCCTCGCAGCGGCTCGACGAAGGCCGCATCCACAAGATCGAGACGCACCTGTCGTACAAGATCGGTCTGCGCACGTTCTCCGCGATGGAGTCCCGCTCCATCCTCGGCGTGCCCGACGCCTACGAGCTGCCCAGCGGCCCCGGCAACGGCTACCTGCGACCCGACACCACCACGCTGACCCGGTTCAAGGGCGCGTTCGTCTCCGGGACCTACCGGATGAAGCGCCAGCGCAGCACCCGCGCCGAAGCCGAGCAGCAGGTCGTGGCGTTCGGCACCGATTACATCGAACCCGCGAAGCTGCCCGAACCGGAACCCGAACCGGAACCGGACGCCGACGAGCCGACGCAGACCGTCCTCGACGTGCTCATCGAACGGCTCCGCGACATCGGCCCGCGGGCGCACCAGGTGTGGCTGCCGCCGCTGAAGAAATCCCCCACCCTCGACCAGCTGCTGCCGCCGCTGGTGGACCACCCGGTGCTCGGGCCGCGTCCGGTGGGCGACCTGCAGACCGCGAACCTGCACGTGCCGGTCGGCCTCATCGACCTGCCCGCGCAGCAGCGCCGCGAACTGCTCACCGCCGACCTCAGCGGCAGCCGCGGCAACGCGGCCGTCGTCGGCGGCCCGCAGACCGGCAAGAGCACCATGCTGCGCACCATGATCAGCGCCCTGGCGCTGACGCACAGCGCGGCCGAAGTGCAGTTCTACTGCCTGGACTTCGGTGGCACCCTGGCCTCGCTGGGCAAGATGCCGCACGTCGGCAGCCTCGCGAACCGCCTCGACAAGGACCGGGTCACCCGCACCGTCCTGGAGGTCACCAACCTGCTCGCCAAGCGGGAGACCCTGTTCGCCGAGCACAACATCGACTCGATGGCCACCTACCGCAAGGCGCGGCGGGCCGGCCGGTTCACCGACCTGGACCCCTACGGCGACGTGTTCCTCGTCGTCGACGGGTGGTACACGATCCGGCAGGACTTCGAGGAGCTCGAGGACCGGTTCACCGAACTCGCCGCGCGCGGGCTCAGCTTCGGCATCCACCTGCTCATCGCCACCAACCGGTGGGCGGAGATGCGGCCGTGGCTGCGGGACGTGCTCGGCACCCGGTTCGAGCTGCGGCTCGGCGACCCGGTCGACTCCGAGGTCAACAGCAGGCTCGCGGCGACCGTGCCCAACATCCCCGGGCGCGGCATCACCACCGACCGGCTGCACTTCCTCGCGGCGCTGCCGCGCATCGACGGCGACCCCAGCAGCGACGACGTCGCCGACGCCACCACCGAGCTGTCCGAATCGCTGGCCCTGCCCGAAGCGCCCGTCGCGCCGCGGGTGCGGATGCTGCCGATGTCGCTCACGGTGGACGAGCTCCCGGCGCCGACCCGGCCCGGTGGGGACAAGGAACTGCGGATGCCGCTGGGCATCGAGGACACCGGCCTCAACGTGCAGTGGTACGACTTCGACACCACCCCGCACCTGCTCATCTACGGGGACGCGGAGTCCGGCAAGACCAGCGTGCTGCGGCACATCGCCCGGTCCATCGCCGCGACCTACGGCCCCAACGAAGCCCGGATCATGTTCGGCGACTTCCGCCGCGAACTGCACGACTCGGTCCCGGCCGAGCACCAGATCGAGTACGCCGTCGGGGCGGACGCGCTGGGCACCTCCATCGCGAACGCGGCGCGCGGCCTGGAGAAGCGGATCCCCGGACCGGAGATCCCGCCGAGCAGGCTGCCGAAGCGCGACTGGTGGAACGGCGGACGGCTGTTCATCATCATCGACGACTTCGAGCTCGCCGAAGGCGGCATGGGCGCGGGCATCCTGCAACCGCTGAACTCGCTGGTGCCGCACGGCGCCGACGTCGGCGTGCACCTGATCCTCGCGCGCAGCACCTCCGGCGGCAGCCGCTCGATGAGCAACCAGGTCATCCGGCGGATGTGGGAGCTCGGCACGCCGGCGATGCTGCTGTCCTGCCCGAAGGACGAACGGTTCCTCGGCAACCTCAAGCCGCGGACGCTGCCCCCGGGGCGGGCGCAGTACATCAACCGCCGCCGCACGGTCCGGTTGGTGCAGACACCCCTGGTCCCAGGAGCGCAGAAGGCCCGGGACTGAGGTTTTTCCGCCGCCTGCCCTGGTATTCGGGGCGGGTGGCGGAACCTCAGCTGTTCCCTCGCTGCGGGATCGATTTCACAGGTGGCTCCGCCACATGAGAAATCGCTGTCCTCGCGAGGAACCAGCTGAGAACCCGCGGCGGTGCAAGCTGCTCTGGTGGTCGTCGGCTCAGCGGCTCCGCCGCTGACCGGCTGAGGACGAGCCCGCCGTTTCGGACTTCGGTGGAGTGCCGGTGGTGTCGGTGGCCGCTCATCGGCGGCTGTGCCGACGGCAGTGCCGGCGGGCGGAGCGGATGTGGGGACGGCCCGCTCGATCGAGGTGTTCTCGGTCGGGCGGGCCGTTCTTCGTCGGCGGGTGGGGCTACTTGGCTTCGGCGGGTTCGGCGGGGGCCTCTTCCGCGGCGTCCTCGGGCTTGTCCTTGGTGACCACGCGCATCGTGCGCGGCGCCTGCCAGCCGCGGCGGTGGCCGGAGGTGGACAGCCGCACCGTGAGCACCGCCAGCGCCACCCCGACCGCGGCCAGCACGGTGAACAGCACCGCCAGCATCGGGCCGATCTCGTCCGGCGGCACCCGGTAGGCCGCGGCGGGCGACGGCGGCACCACGATCGCGCCGTCCGTGCCCTCGCCGCTCACCACCGAGGTCACCGCGGCCGTCACGTTCACCGTCCCCCAGCCCAGCGCCGGGTCCGGCATCTCGGTCGGCGGGTGGCTCGCGGTGATCTCCATCCGCTGCTTGATCTGGGCGGCGGTCAGGTGCGGGTGGTAGGCGCGGATCAGCGCCGCCGTCCCGGCCACGAACGGCGCCGCGTAGCTGGTGCCGCTGCCCTGCCAGTGCCCCGGCCCGTGCGGGCCGATGCTGATCACGTCGACGCCGGGGGCGACGACGGACAGGAACGGGCCGGTCTGCGAGAAGTTCGCGTGCGCCCCGGAGACGTCGACCGCGCCCACCGCGATCACGCCCGGGTACGAGGCCGGGTAGGTGACCGGGTCGCCCTCCTGCGCCCCGTTCGCCGCGGACGCCACCACCACCACGTCCCGATCGGCCGCGTAGCGGACCGCGTCCGCCAGCGCCTGGTTCGGGAAGTTCGTGCTCGCCGACACGTTGATCACGTCGGCGCCCAGGTCCACCGAGCTCCGGATGCCCTGCGCCAGCGCCTCCGGCGCGAAGGTGTCGCCGGTCTCCTCCTCCAGGCCGGTCGCGACCCGCACCGGCAGGATCGTGGCGTCCGGGGCGATCCCGGCGAATCCCGTGCCAGGGGTCGGATCCGCGGCGATGATGCCCGCCACGAACGTGCCGTGCCCGAAGCAGTCGTCGTCCGCGCTGCCGGACTCGCCGGGGATCACGTTCCGCCCCGGCAGCACCGAACCCGGCGCGGCCAGCTGCGGTGTGTCGGCGTCCACCCCGGTGTCCACCACCGCGACCGTCACCCCGGCACCGCGGGTCAGGTCCCAGACCTGGTCCGGCGCGAGGATCTGCTGCGCCCACGGCTCCGCCGGGTAGGGCGTGGTGGGCGGCTGGATGCACGGCTGCTCGCCGGTCGGCATCGACGGGATCGACGACTGGGCCGCGGCGGGCGCGGCCGAAGCGGCGACGATGCCGGTCGCCAGCAGCAGGGCCGCCGCCGAGCGCACCGAGCTCCGCGTCACGGGTGTCCCACCTGTCCTCCTGTGGTGATGAGCGTGTCCCGCCGCTCCTCCTGCGGAGCGCCCGCGGTCGCCAGGTCCGTCTCGACCATCGTTCCGGTCAGCCGCGCCATGGCGTCCGAGTCCTCGAGCATCCGCAACGTGCCGCGCTGGCGGCGGGCCAGGGCGCGGTCCAGCTTGCTCAGCGCCGCGAGGTCGCGCTCGTCCAGCTCGGTGCTGGTGGCCCGCTCGTCCGGGGCCATCTCGCGGAACAGCACCGCCATCTTCGGCGGCGCGATGGCGTCCTCGTCCCGTTCCTCGGCCTCGTCCTCGTTCTCCTGCTCGTCGAGGTCGCGCACCGCGAGCGTCTTGAACCGGGTGCCCGCCAGGAACACCACCTCGTCCATCGGCCGGTTCAGCGCGAGCTCCGAGGTGCGGCGAGCCCGGTGCGGCCAGATCAGCACGTCGACCATCGCGCCCGGCACCGTCACGTCCAGGTTCATGCTGGCGCTGAGGAAACCGGGCTCCACGAACAGCGTGCCGGGCGTGGAGTTCTCCTCCGCCGTGCCCTTGAGCACGCTCTGCCGCAGCACCGGCCGCCGGTGCGTCGGCAACCGCCGGATGCCCGAGACCAGGCACGGCAGGTGCCCGTCCAGCTCCGGCTGCACACCGCCGCGGAGGGCCTCGTTGACCTGCTCCGCACCGCCCTCGCCGCGGCCCAGGTACAGGCACACCGCGACGAAGTCGGCCTTCGCGCCGGCCGAGTCGTCCTGGCGCAACGAGGGCCAGGAGGCCATCGCCGCGTTCACCGTCGCCAGCGCGTCGGAGAAGGACGGCCCGGCGGCCGTGGTGAACCGGCTCTGCTCGCCGCCGCTGCTCGACTTGTCGCGCAGGTCGCGCGGGGTGAGCGGCGCGGCCGACTCACCGGGCTCGGCCTGCTCGGCCTCGTCCTCCGCCGGCTCGTCCTCGGCGAGCTCGGCATCCTCGAGCTCGGCGTCCTCGACGACCGGTTCGGGTTCGAGCTGCGCGTCCGGCGCGGACTCCACCTGCGGCGGGCCCGATTCGACCGACGGGCGGCCGGACTCGACCACCGGGCGCGAGAAGTCCACTTCGGACTCGGGCTGCGGTTCCGGTGCCGGTTCCCGCTCCGCCACCGGCGGCGCCTCCGGGGCGCCAGGTGGGGCCGCGGGCGGGGCGGCGGGCGGTTCGGCGGGCACCGGGGGTTCCGGCTGCTCGTCGGGCACCCGCTCGGCGGGCGGTTCCGACGCGGCCGGCTCCGAGATCGGCACGTCCTGCAACGGTTCGTCCACAGTGGACCGATGCGGCATCCCGGACATGGTCGGCACCGGGGCGGCGGAGACGGTGGCGATCGGGGCGGCGACCGGCGCGGCGGGCTTCCAGTCGAGCTGCTCGTCGGCCTCGGCGGCCTCGTCCACCTCGGCGGTCCCGCCGGCCTCTGCGGCCGGTTCGCCCGCGTCCGGCCGCCCGGTGCCCGGTTCCCCACCGGGAGCCGCGGAACCGGGCTGTGCGGCGGAATCCGGCGCGGCGGCCGGGCCTGGCGCCACGGCACCCGGCGGCCCCGCGACACCCGGTCCCGCGACACCCGGCGGCACCGCGGGAGCTGCGGCACCCGGCGGCACGGCGGTACCCGGAGGTACGGCGACCCCCGGCGGCACGGCGGTACCCGGCGGAGCGGCGGTACCCGCGGCTCCGGCCGGGAGTTCGGCGGCCTCCTGCTCGGCGTCCCGCTCGACCGGCCGCCCGTTGCTGCTCACCGGAACGCCGAACGGTTCCGCGAGCGCGTGCAGCTCGGCGTTCGGGCCGTGGTCCAGCGGACCCCACACCCGGATGATCGCGGTGCGGCGGCGCTTCTCGTCGAGCGACGCCAGCAGGTGGCGCAGCCCGCCGAGCACGTCCTCGGACAGCGCGCCGTCCGCCGGGACCAGGTGCAGCACCCAGCGCGCGGGGTCGAACGCACCCGCGGCGGCCAGCGAGACCACCAGCGGCGCGCCCTGCTCATCGCGCAGCGCGAGCCCGGACGGCACGACCTCGGCGAACACCGTCGGACCCTGCGCCGGGCGGTAGGTGCGCTGGCCGCAGCGCTGCCAGCCCGCGGGCGGCTCGGCGATGTCCACGACCTGCTGGTCCCCGGCGCCTGCGGGCTGGCGCAGCGCGCTGACGAACGGGCGGAAGACCTCGTCGCCCGCCTCGTCCAGCACGGCGGCCACCGGCTGGCGGCGCGGCCCGTCGGCGAACTCCGCGCCGGTGCTGAACACCACCGGGCGGGACAACCGGGCGGAGAGCTCCACCAGCCACTCGTGCCGGGCGGCCGCGGCGGCCACCGGGATCAGGACGACGGAGGCGCGGACGAACTCGGGCAGCGCCTGCAGCAGCTGCGCGACCTCGGCGGGCGCGGGCAGCGGCCGACCGGCGAGCAGCACCTTCGGCACCTTGCCGCTGACCGGAACCCGCGCCGCGGCCCGCCGCACCTCCGCCCAAGAACTGCGCGGATCGCGCACCAGCAGCCCGGCCGGAACCGGGTCCACCAGCAGCTGCGGGTTCGCGACGGGCTGGATCGGGACCCAGCGCTCCCACGCCGGGATCGGGTACCGGGTGCTGAACAGCCACGGCCTGCTGCCGGGCCGGAACAGGTACCAGCCGGTGCCGCCGCTGACGCGGCCCGCGTGCACGGTGGTGCCGGACTCGCCGGAGACGGCGCCGTCCGGGGCGACCACGTCGAGTTCCAGGTCGACGGCCAGCTTCGTCAGGTCGTCCGCACGACCCGCGAGCCCGCTGACGCCGAGCCACAGCACGTGCGGCACGGCCGCGGCGGCGCGCAGCAGCGGCCGCAGCAGCCCCGGCAGCGCCGGGAGCAGCTCGGGATCGGCGCAGGCACCGCGCGACGCGGACAGGAACAGCTCGTTCGCCGCGGACGGCAGGTGGGCCAAGAAGGCGCGCTCAGCCGGATCTTCGCCCTCGCAGCGGACGAGGACGTGCGCCCCGCACCATTCGGCGACCAGCGGGCCGAGCGACGGTCTTGCCGAACCTTGCTGCATCTCCACTCCCGTCGAGCACATCGGTACGCGACTCGATGCGACACCTCAGCGATCGAGTATCGCGGCGACCACCGGACCACCTTGTCAGGGGTATCCGGAGCTGTGGGTTCCAGGGGGATTCCCTCACCTGCGCTCCCACGAGGCGGGAAACGCCACCCACACATGCGTTTCCGCTGATGGGACCGCCCGCGACGGCGGACCCGCCCCACTCGGGACCAGCCACGGCGGTCCCGCGCGGGCACCGATCGGAGGATCGCGGCGGACCGGATCGGAACGAAACGGGCAATATCGGTGGATCACCCGAAGTCACCGGTGAGCATCGCGGCGGCCAGTTCCACCCGCGACCGGTAGCCGATGCGGGCGAACATCCGGGTGAGCCTGCCCTCGACGCTCTTCTCCGTCGTGGCGAACACCGTCGCCAGCTGCCGGTTGCTGAGGCCCTCGGCGACCAGCACCGCGAGCAGCCGCTCGTTCTCCGAGGTCGTCGCGGCGCGGTCCGGCACCGGCACGCCGTTCTGCCGCATCACGTGCCGCAGCCGCGCGCGCAGCAGCAGCGCGTCCAGCCCGCCCGCCAGCCGGTACGCCTCGGGCAGCAGCTCGGCGGGGCGGTGGCCGCCCGCGGCGAGCTTGCTGAAGGTCACCGCCATCTCGTACGGCTCGCCCCGCTCCCGCGCCAGGTCGACGGCGGCCGCGGCGGCGGACTCGTCGGATTCCAGCCGGGCCCTGGTCAGCAGGAGCGCCAGCTCGGCACGGCCGGTGCCGAGCCGCGCCGCGACCTCCGCCAGCCGGTGGAGCGCGCCCGCGGCCTCGTCGAAGCTGCCGGAGGTGTGCGCCCGGTGCGCGAGCTCGGCCAGCACCACGTCGGTGCCGAAGGTGAACCCGGCCTCGTCCGCCCGGACGATCGCCGTCCGCAGGTGCTCGTGCGACTGGTGCAGTTCACCGAGCACGTGGCTCGCCAGCGATTCGGTGAAGTCGAAGAGGTAGCCGAACGGACCGTCCTTGCCCATCTCCACCAGCCGCCGCGCCCGGCTGAGCATCCCGGAGTCGATGTGCACCTGGGCCGCGAGCGCGTGCATGGTCGCCCACGCGAACGGCCGCACCCCGTGCACCGGCGAGGACATGCAGCGGCGGGCGATGTCCATGGCGCTGGTCCACTCGCCGCGGGCGTGGTGCAGCAGGAACCGGTCGGGCAGCACGAGCCGGTCTTCGGTGAGACCGCCGCGCTCCATCACCTGCCGCGCTTCGCGCGCCTCGCCGAGCGCCAGCAGCAGGTCCACGTGGTGCCGGATCGCCTCCACCCACTGCGAGTGCGGTTCCGCGCCGCGCGGGACCTCGGCGAGCGCGGTGCCGAAGCGGCGCAGTTCGGCGACGTCGCCCTGCATCACGGCGGATCCGGTGCGGTAGATGTCGACCTGCTGACCCAGCACCGGTTCGGCCGCGGCCAGTTCGGTCGAGTGCTCGTCGAGCAGCCGCTCCCCGCCCAGCCAGTCGCCGAGCCAGCCGGTGGCGAACGCGCGCGCCACGATCCGCTGCGCGGCACCGCCCGGGACCGCCTGCTCGCCCTGCGCGATGCGCCGGAGCTCGTCGTGCTCGCCGATCGCGGCCAGCACCATGAGGTAGGCGAGCACGGTGCCCGGCAGGATCTGCGGGGACAGCTCGCCCGCGTGGTGGCGCACCAGCAGCCGGGAGCTGCGCAGCACCTCGGGCAGGTCGTTGCGCACCAGGCAGGCGATCACGTGCCTGCGCAGCGCCTCGATCCGCAGCACCGGGTCGTCGACCCGCTCGACGACGGCCCGCAGCCAGCGGGAGGCGTCGACGTTCGGGTCCAGCAGCCGGTTCCCCGCGTGCGCCATCAGCTCTTCGCCCGCGCGGCGCCCGTCCACCAGGGTTCCGGCGTCGGCCATCCGGTCCGGCAGGTAGGCCGGGTCGGCGACCTGCGCGGCACCGGCCCAGATCGCGGTGACGGCGGCGGCGGCGAGCTTGCGGTGCTCGTAGGGGCCGAGGGCGCGTTGCAGCGCGGTGGCGAGCAGCGGGACGCGGAACCGCCAGCCCGCGCCGTCCGGGGCGAGCAGGCGTTGCTGCACCAGTGCTTCCAGCGCCTCGCGCACCTCCCGCTCGGCGAGGCCGAGCGCCGCGGCCAGCACGTCGACCGCGTGCGGGCCGAGCGGGGCGAGCAGGCTCATCGCCTTCGCGACCGACCAGGCGGCGTCCCCGGCCTCGCGGACCTGGGCGAGCAGCGCGCCGTCCACCGGCAGCTCCGGTCCGAGCTTGCGCAACAGGTAGGCGTGCTGGTCGACGACGACGAGCGCGTCGGCCCGGCGGTAGGCGTCGATCGCGGCGAGCAACATCGCGGGCCTGCCACGTGCGATGTCGTACAACTCATCGATCAGGTGAACATTGGGTTTCGCGCCGATGGAACGGGCGATGAATTGTCCGCTCTCAGTTCTGGAGAACGGTCGAATCGGCAGCGCTCGCAGAAGTCCTTGCGCCGACAATCGATTCCACAGCGGTTCCAGCGGCGCGGCGTCCGGATCGGCGCGCGCGGCCAGCAGCACCGAGAACCGGGCGCCGGCCATCCTCCTGGCCAGCGGTTCCAGCACCGCCGCCGTGCCGTGGTCGAGCCACTGCGCTTCGTCCACCAGCACCACGACCGGCAGCAGGTGCCGCACCACGTTGCGGATGGACAGCGCGACCTGCTCGACGGCGACGCGCAGCGAGTCCGAGCCGGCCCCGCGGCTGAGCTTGGCGACCAATCCCAGCAGCGCAGCGCGTTCCTGGTCCGGCGGAGCGGCTCGGTCCACTTCGGACAGCAGGCGGTAGAGCGCGCCGTACGGGGTGCGCTTGTCCTGCTTCGACGCGGTCAGCCGCAGCACCCGGCAGCCGTCGGCTTCGAGGCGCCTGCCCGCGGCGGTCAGCACCGCGCTGCCGCCCGCGCCCGGCTCGCCCACGAGCAGCGCGAGGGGAGGCCTGCCGGGACCGCCGACGGTGGCGGCCTGGTCCAGCAGTCCTTCGCGGAACATCGGTTCCGCGCCCGGCTCGCCGATCGACGATGATGCGGCTGAGGTGTGTACCGCCACGGTGACTCCCTCCGCACGGCTCGATCGCTGCCCTGAGCCACTGGTAACGGTGTGCTATACATTCACCATAATGGGCGACACCTTTACTAGCGCGATAGCGAGAGTTAAGGAATATTGGTCACTAAGCGTGTTCGATGGCGAGCGCTTGATCCTCTGCTAGTGCAAAAGTATCAAAACCCCTCGACGATGTAGCACCACCACACCAGGTGAAGCGGAGAGGACCCCATGGCGCGGGAACGCTCGACGTTGTCCGGCAGACGAGACCAGTGGACCGAGGTCGATGAGGCCTGCCGCACCGCCGGCGGGACGTTGGTGCTGGTGCGCGGCGGTCCCGGCGAGGGCAAGACCACCCTGCTGGAGTCACTGGCCGAGAGCTGGCGCGGCGACGACGCCACCGTGTGCTACATCACCGTCGACCCGGCCACCGGCACCCCGCAGGTGATCGACTCGCTGCTGGACGCCGCCCGCCAGCAGCTGGAGTCCAGCTGGCACGCCGTGCTGCTCGACGCGCTCGCCACCGCCACCCGCATCCGCGCCGACCTGGAGCAGGCCCCGCAGTCCTCCGCGCTGCCGCTGGTGCACGAGCTCGCGCGCGTCTTCGGCGTCGCCGCCGAGCAGGGCCGGACGATCATCGTGGTCGACGACGCGGACCGCGGCGACGACACCACCGGCTCGATCATCTCGCTGCTGGCGCAGCGGCTGCGGGCCGTCGGGTGCGCGGTGGTCGTCTCCTCCGGCTCCGGACCTCGCGCCGTCGCAGGGGAATCCCGGCTCACCTCGTTCGCCGACAAGATCATCGACCTGCAACCGCTGGACGAGCAGGAGTTCGACGCGCTGCTGAAGCGCTGGTGCGCCGCCCACGGCCGGACCCGGCTCGACCCCACCGTCCCGGAGGCGCTGCGCGCCGCGCTCGGGCCGCTGCGCGGGAACCCCGCCACCATCTTGTCCACATTGGACGATCTGCTGGCCTGGAACCGGCTGGTGCTCATCGACCAGCACTTCTGCCTGTCCCCGCTGGACGAGCCGATCTCGCTGCCCGAATCGCACCACCTGGTCCGCGCCGTCGTCGCCGACGGGGACGACACCGAACGGCTCGCCGTGCTCCTCGCGCTGCAGGACGAGGTGTCGGTGGACGAGCTGCCGATGCTCACCGCCGCCGCCGCGATCAGCCTGGACGGCGCGGGCCGCGGACTGGATTCCCTGGTGGAGGAAGGCATCCTGGAGATCGGCGAGCACGGCAGGCTGCGGTTCGCGGTGCCCGCGCTGACCGCCGCGCTGCGCCGCCGCTCCGGGGCCGAACGCGCCCGCGCGCTGCACACCGCGCTGGCCCGGCAGATGCTCGCCAAGCTGGAGCGCAACGGGCAGGTCGACCGCACCCGGCTGGCCACCCACCTGGTGCACATCGGCGAGAGCCTCGACGGGGAGGCCGCCGCCACCCGGGTGCTCATCGAAGAGGCCGACCGGATGTCCGGCGCCGACCCCGAAGTCGCCGCCGCCTGGTACAAGGCCGCGCTGCGCCAGCTCTCCGACGACGACGACCGGTGGCCGCCGCTGCTGGAGGAACTGCTGCGGCTGCGCGCCAGCCTCGGCCAGTACGACGAGCTCACCAAGGACCTCGGGCTGCTGGTGCCCGCGCTGATCGCCGGGTCCAACCAGGACGACCAGGCCAAGCCGCTGCGCCGCACCCTGCTGGTGGCGGTCGGGTTGTGCTGGCTCACCACGCTGCTGCAGGACGAGCAGTCCGCGCAGGTGCAGGAACCGGCCCGGCTGCTCAAGGCCCTCACCGGCGGCGCCGTCTTCGACGCCGAGCTGCAGGAGTTCGCCGCCGCCGTCCGCTGCGGCCGGTTCGACGAGGCCGCCGGCCGGTTCAACGCGCTGTTCGCCGGCGACGGCGACCGCGAAGCCGAACCGAAGGACCTGCCGGAACTGCCCGAGGTGCTGATGCTGCTGCACGCGGCCAGCGGCGACGCGGACACCTTCCAGCGCGCCTGGGCGCTGTGGCGGGACCGCACGCAGCACCCCGTCGACCACGCGCACGACCTGCTGCGCGAGGCCGGGGCGATGACCGACCACGCCACCGCCCTGGAGATCGTGCTCGGCGACGGCTACCGGCTGCCCTCGCGCGGCAGCGTCCTGTACTACCAGGAGATCCTGCGCGCGTTCCGCACCGGCGAATGGGACGTGGCGCTGTCCGCGGCGCGCCGGATGGAGGCCGAGCTGTCCCCGCAGCGGCGCACCCCGGCCCGGTTCCTCGCCCGCGCCCTCGCCGCCGAGATCTGCGCGTCCCGCGGCGAGCACCGGCGCGCCGAGGAATGGCTGCAGGACACGCCCCGGCACCTGGCGGGCGGGCACGTGCTGTCCTGGGCCCGGCTCGGCGTCGCCTACCGGGCGGGCGACCGGGACGAGGCGCTGCGGGTCGCGCGCGCCGACTACGAGCAGCTCCGGGACGGCGGCGGCTCCCCCGCCGGGCTGGAGCACCTGCTGCACCGCCTGGTCGCGCTGCACCACCGGGAAGGCCACGTGCAGGCCGCGACCGAGCTGTTCGACGAACTGGTCGCGCTGGACGCGCGGCTGCGCTCCGGCACCAGTTCCGCCGCGGTGCTGATGGCCCGCGCCCAGCTGCACGGCACCACCGAACCCGCCACCCGCGCCCTGGAGATCGCCCACCGCCGCGGGGACGTCCCGCAGCTGGCGGTGCTGCACATGCTGCTCGCCGAGCTCGGGGACGAACCGAAGGGCTCGCTGTACGAGGCGCACTCGATCGCCCGCAGGCTCGGCTGGACCGAACTGCGCCACGCCGCGCAGGACCTGATGCGCCGCCGCGGCATCGCTCCGCCGCGCACCCGCAGCAAGCAGCAGCTCATCTCCAGCACCGAGAGCCGCATCGTGCGGCTGGTCAGCGACGGCTACACCAACCGGCAGATCGCGATGGCCATCCAGGTCAGCGAGAAGACGGTGGAGAGCAGGCTGACCCGGCTGTTCGCCCGCACCGGCTGCCGGTCCCGGGTCGAGCTGGCCACGGCCTCGCTGGAGGGCAGGCTCGCGGAGAAGACCGCGGTCGGCTGATCAGCGCGGGCGCCCGATCACCGGGCGAGCTGCTCCCGGATCAGGCGCAGCACACCGTCGGACTCGGCGTTGAGGTAGAAGTGCCCGCCGGGGAACGGGTGGAAGCGGAACCCGCCGGAGGTGTGCGCGACCCAGTCGCGGGCCTCGTTCTCGGAGACCTTCGGGTCGTCGACGCCGAGCAGCACGTGCAGCGGGCAGTGCAGCGGCGGTCCCGGCCGGTACGCGTAGGTCTCGGCGATCCGGTAGTCGGCGCGCAGCGCGGGCAGCGCGAGCCGCATCAGTTCCTGGCTCTCCAGCGCCGCCGACTCGGTGCCGTCCAGTTCCCGCAGCGCCTGCAGGAACTCGTCGTCCGGCAGCGCGTGCACGCCTTCGTCGCGGGTGCGGGCCGGCGCGGTGCGGCCGGAGGCGAACAGCGCGCGCGGCTGCACGCCCGACGCCTCCAGCAGCCGGGCGACCTCGAAGGCCACGCTGGCGCCCATGCTGTGCCCGAACAGCGCGAGCGGCTCCGCGCGCCACGGTTCGAGCTGCGCGAACACCTGCTCGGCCAGTTCCTGCACGCTCTCCGCGCACGGCTCGGTGCGGCGGTCCTGCCTGCCCGGGTACTGCACGGCGAGCACCTCGATCGCCGGTGCCAGCCGCTTCGCCACCGAGAAGTAGTAGGAGGCGGCGCCGCCCGCGTGCGGGAAGCACACCAGCCGCGCGGTCGCCTCCGGGGCGGGCTGGAACCGCCGGATCCACTTGGCGGTGTCCGTCTTGCTCCCGGTCATCGAATCCTCCGCGCGTTCACAGGGTGCGGCGGCGACGCTACCAACCGGGCGGTCGCGGTCGGCGATCACGCGGTGCTCATGGGCTCGCGGGCGGCGGTCGGCAGCTCCGCCGCGTCGCCGGTCGGCCAGGCCAGCGGGTCGGGGCCGAGCCCGGCGAGCTCGGTGATCTGCAGCGCCGCCCACGGCGAGATGTCCGCGCTGCCGTCCCGCACGCCGTCGACGAGCCCGGTCCACGGCACCCAGCGGGTGTCGTCCACCTCGGCGGGGTTCGGCGCGGGCACGGGCTCGGCGATCGCCCGGAACACCGGGCACATCTCGTTCTCCACCACGCCGTTGCCCATCACCGCGCGGTAGCGGAAGCGGGGCAGCACCAGCTCGATGTGGTCCAGGTGCAGCCCGAGCTCCTCGCCGAGCCTGCGCAGCACCGCGTCGTGCGGGGTCTCGCCGGGCGCGGGGTGCCCGCAGCAGGTGTTGGTCCACACGCCGGGCCAGGTGCGCTTGCCCAGCGCGCGGCGGGTGAGCATCAGCTCGCCGCGCTCGTTGAACAGGTAGCAGGAGAAGGCCAGGTGCAGCGGGGTGTCCTCGTGGTGCACCGTCGCCTTGTCCGCGGTGCCCGCGGCCCGACCTCCCTCGTCGAGCAGAACCACTCGCTCCATGTCCCTCGTCCTCCCATTCGCGGGCCTGCCCGTTCCCGGGCGCGACAATCGATCATGCACGGTTCCGGGGTGCGCCTCCACCCCGTGCGGCGGATGGACCACGCACAGTCACTCCTCCGGGTGGTTCGGCGACCGCCGGGTGCCCGCACAGCGTGCCTCGGCGGGCGGTGCGGCGCCTCGACCGAACGGCCGCACCTGCCGGCCGGTCACGGCTCGGGCAGGCAGCGGGCCGCGGCGGCCGCCTTCAGCAGCATCTCGGCGTGCTCGGCTTCGGGGTCCGAGTCGAGCACCACCGCCCCGCCCGCGCCGATCCGCCAGCTCCCGCCGTGGCGCACCGCGGTCCGGATGACCACCGAGAGGTCGGCGTCCCCGGTCAGGCTCAGGTAGCCCAGGGCGCCGGAGTAGACCCCGCGCGCCCGGTCCTCCAGCTCGTCGATGAGCTCCATGGTGCGGCGCTTGGGCGCGCCGGTCATCGAACCCGCGGGGAAGCAGGCGCGCACGCAGTCCACCGCGCTGCGCCCGTCCCGCAGCTCGCCGCGCACCGTGGAGACCAGCTGGTGGACCGTGCGGTAGCTCTCCACGTCCATCAGCACCGGCACGTGCACCGACCCCGGCGCGCACACCCGTCCGAGATCGTTGCGCAGCAGGTCGACGATCATGAGGTTCTCGGCGCGGGACTTCGGGTCGGCCGCGAGCCCGGCGCGCAGCTCGGCGTCCTGCTCCGGGGTGTCGCCGCGCGGTGCGGTGCCCTTGATCGGCTTGGCCTCGGCGGTGCCGCCGGAGATCTTCAGGAACCGCTCCGGCGAGGACCCGGCGATCTCCACGTCGCCGCAGCGCAGGAAGGCCCCGTACGGCGCGGGGTTCAGGGCGCGCAGCCGCCGGTAAGCGTCGAACGCGTCGCCGTCGGCGGGCAGCGCGGCGCCGGTGGTCAGGCAGATCTCGTAGCTCTCCCCCGCCAGCAGCTGCTCCCGGCACTCGGCCACGGCCCGCAGGTAGTCGTCCCGGGACCGCTCCAGCAGCGGCTGCGCGTCGGTGATGCCGCGGTGCCCGGCGAGCGGGTCGGGCGGGGCGGGCAGCTCGGCCAGCGCGGTCGCGGTGTCCGCGAGCCACCGCTCGGCGGCCCGCCCGGTGCCTGCGCCGGTGCTGAGCGCGACGAGGTGGGCGCGGCCGAGCTCGTGGTCCACGGCGAGGAACCGGTCCGCGAACAACCAGCAGGCGTCCGGCGTGTCCGCGCGGTGCCGGGCGTCGCCGCCGCACTCGGCCTTCAGCTCGTACCCGAAGTAGCCGACGTAGCCGCCGACGAAGTCGAACGGCAGCTCCGGCGCCCGCACCCGGCGCCGCGCCAGCTCCGCGTCCAGCCGGTCGAAGATCGACGGCTCGTCGCCGGTGCGGTGCCGGACGGTCTCGGCCAGCGGGCCCGACCCGTCGCCGAGGAACGAGAACCGGGACGTGCCCGGCAACACCTGCGCGCTGTCCAGCCAGAACGCGTCCGGGGACGTGGCGAACAGCCGGGCGAACGCGGCCTCCGCGTCGACCGCGGGGAGTTCGCGGACGTGCGCCCGGTAGTCGACCTCCGGCGCGGCGCGGCGGACCGTCGCGCGGGCGGGCGCGGGCGGGCAGCTCGCGGGTCGCGCCAGGTCGCGGAAGTTGGCCAGCAGCCGGGCGCCGAGCTCGGTGGCCACCGACTCGGGGTGGAACTGCACGCCCCAGCGCGGCAGCGTGCGGTGCCGCAGCGCCATCAGCACCCCGTCCTCGGCCCAGGCCAGCGGTTCGAGCTGCGGCGGCAGCGGCTCGGCCACGCACAGCGAGTGGTAGCGCACGGCCGCGAACTCGGCGGGCATCCCCGCGAACAGCGGATCACCGCGGTGCTCGACGCGGCTGCGGAACCCGTGCCGGGCCTGCGGGGCGCGCACCACGTCGGCGCCTTCGGACACCGCGATGCCCTGGTGCCCGAGGCACACGCCCAGGATCGGCAGCTCCGCCTTGCACAGCACGTCGCGGCAGAGCCCGAAGTCCCGCGGCCGCCGCGGATCGCCCGCGCCCGGCGACAGCACGATCGCGTCGAACTCCTCCAACCGGAGGTCGCCCACCTCGGCGGCGTCGTGCGCCACCACCTCCGGTTCCCGCCCGTTGACCTCGGTGAGCAGGTGGAACAGGTTGTAGGTGTACGAGTCGTGGTTGTCGATCAGCAGCGTCCGCACCGGGACATACTCCCCCGGACACGTCCACCGCCGGAGGGCCGTCGACATCATCCGGTGGCCGGTCGCACAGCGCGACGGGCAGACTCGTTCGGGTGACCGACATCAGAACCGCGTTGTTCGACGAGGACTACTGGGACCGGGCCGACGAGGTGGAGCGCGCCCTGCGCGAGCAGGCACCCGTGCACCGCGCGATCCCCGGGGACGGGCTCCCTATCTGGGTGATCGGCCGATTCGCCGACGCCCGCGCCGCGCTCAACGATCCACGGCTGGCCAAGGATTCGGACCGCCTCAACGACGTCATCCGCAGCAAGCGGAACCCGGAGCTCGGCGATCAGCTGTCCGGGCTGTTCTCCAAGCACATGCTCAACTCCGACCCGCCCGACCACACCCGGCTGCGCAAGCTGCTGGCGCGGGACTTCACCGTCCGCCGCATCGCGGCGCTGCGGCCGCGGGTGGTGGAGCTGGTCACCGGGCTGCTCGACGCGCTGCCGCGGGACGAGCCGGTCGACCTGATCGAGCACTTCGCGTTCCCGCTGCCGATCACGGTGATCTGCGAGCTGATGGGCATCCCGGAGGGCGATCGCTCCCGGTTCCGCGACTGGACCGCCGCGCTGCTGACCCCGGCGGAACGGGGGGAGAGCCTGGACGCGTCCCGCGAGATGGCGGCGTTCTTCCGCGAGCTGGTCGCGGCGAAGCGCGCCGAACCCGGCGCGGATCTGCTCTCGGCGCTGACCACCGCCTCCGCCGAGGAGGACCGGCTCACCGAGGAGGAACTGCTCGCCACCGCGTTCCTGCTGATCGTGGCCGGGCACGAGACGACGGTGAACCTGGTCGGCAACGGGCTGCGCTGGCTGCTGGCCGAACCGGCGAAGTGGGCGGAGCTGCGCGAGCGGCCCGAACTGCTGCCCGGCGCGGTGGAGGAGGTGCTGCGCTACGACGGTCCGCTGCGGATGGCCACCTACCGGTTCACCACCGAGGACGTGACGATCGAGGACGTGACCATCCCGGCGGGCGAGCTCGTCATGATCAACCTGTCCTCGGCGAACCGGGACGGCGAGCAGTTCGAGCGGGCCGACGAGCTGGACCTGGAGCGGCCTCGGTCCGGGCACCTCGCGTTCGGCCACGGGCTGCACCACTGCCTCGGCGCGCCGCTCGCGCGGCTGGAGGGCGAGGTGGCGTTCCAGGAGATCACCCGCCGCTTCCCGGACGCCCGGCTCGCCGTCGGCGGGAGCGAACTGCGCCGCAGCCGCGGGCTGATCATGAACGGCTTCCGGGCGCTGCCGGTGGTGCTCGGCTGAACCGCGGCCGGGAGCCCGGAGTCGCGGGCTCCCGGCCGTGATCCGTTCCCGGGACGGCCGATCAGGTGATGAATGCACATCACCTGATCGGACAAGCACGTCGCTGCTAACATCGATCGCGCCGAAATGACTGGGGAATTCGGATCGGCGGACCGGGATGAATCGAATTTCGGAACCGCACGTCCGATGGTTCGACACGAAGGGGGAATCGCGTGCCGACGTCCGCGGAAGGCGATTTCGGCAGCACGAGTTCCGCGGCCCCGCGCGTGCGCTGATCCGCGCACTGCTTCCCGCCGGAGTCGGCACACCGGCGGCCGACAGCCCTGATCACCTGCGGTGTTCCGCACACCGGCGCGGCGGTGCGGCACACCCGCGCTCGCCGGTGCCGATCCCCGGCGAGCGCCGCACCACCACCGGAAGAGGAATTCCATGCGCCGCACCACCGCCATCGCACTGGCCGCGCTCGCCTTCTCCGCGCTGCCCCTTGGAAACGCCGTCGCCGATTCCGCGGACGACTCCGGATACGCGGTGGAGCTCACCGTCGTCGGGAATTCCGCCGGGTACGACGTGTTCGCCGACGGAAAGATCTACTCCGGGTACATCACCCTGACCGGGCCGGGCTGGGAGCACCGCGGACCCACTCGGCTGAATCCGCACACCGAAGTGCACGACCGGACCGGCGCCGGGCAGGTGTGCGCGGAGCTCACCGCGGTGTTCTCGGACGGCTTCGAACAGCCCGTCGCCGAGGACTGCGAGCAGGTGGACTGACGGCGCGACCACGCGGGCCTTCCCGACCGCGCCACGGGTGAGCCCGCCCGCACGCACCAGGTGAATGGCCCACTCGACCAACAGCACTGGTCCGATGGGCCATTCACCTGATCGCCCGGCCTGGGCAACCCCGCGGACCGTACCGGCGTGGTCCACGCATGAGGACTACTGGGGAATCCGCCGCGCGCCGCGCGGCGTGGATCGGCGCGGCCGCGGTCGCGCTGCTGGTGGGGACGGCGCCGCAGGCGTTCGCGGCGACCTGGGTGGACGAGCCGCTGCCGCCGCGGGACACCTTCGCGGAGCTCACCGCCGCCGCGGACGGCGACGGCACCACCTGGGCGTTCGGCGGCTCGAACGGGGCGATCCCGGCGCAGAACAGCCTCGCCTACCTGCGCGATCAGCAGGGCTGGCGGGAGGTTCCGGTGCCGCAGGTCGGCCGGATCGAGGACGCCGCGGTCGTCGCCGCCGACGACGTGTGGGCGGTCGGCGTGCACCCGAAGTACGGCTTCGGGGCCTCGGTGCACTGGGACGGCCACACCTGGACCGAGGTGCCCTACGCCCCCGTCGCCGACCGCATCGGCACGCGCAGCGTCGCCGCGTTCGGGCCGCGGGACGTGTGGATCGCCGGGCACGCCTTCGACGATTCCGCCGGGACCGGGCGCGGCGTGGTGCAGCGCTGGGACGGCGCGGCCTGGCAGGACGTGCCGGTGCCGCAACGGGACGGCAACTGGGCGTTCAGCGACATCGGCGGCACCGCACCCGACGACCTGTGGGCCGTCGGCAACGGCAGCGGCTTCCGGGGGCAGGGCCTCGCGATGCACTGGGACGGCACCGCGTGGACGGAGGTCCCGGTGCCGGAGGTGCCGCTCGACGAGTACGAGTCGGTGGCGCTCACCCAGGTGCAGGCGCTCGCCGCCGACGACGTGTGGGCGACCGGCGACATCAACGACGCCTCCGGCGGTGCGCTGGTCGCCGAATCGCTGCTGCTGCACTGGGACGGCACCGCGTGGAGCAGGGTCGAGTCGCCGCAGGACACCGGCGGCCGCGGCGACCTGGTCCGCACCGGCGGTGAGCTGTGGTCGCTGGGCGAGCGCCTGTTGCACTGGGACGGCGCGCGGTGGACCGAAGAACTGGGGCCGCCGACCGGAGTGCCCGCGGCCGGCGCCGAACTGGCCGACGGGCGGCTGCTGACCGCGGGCGGTTTCGGGCGCTACCCCGGGATGCACAAGCCGTTCATCTCGATCCGGCAGGGCTGATCGCGAGCGCGGCCGTCCGGCCCGATTCGGACGGCCGCGCCGCGGTGCCGGAGTCGTTCTCGGGTCGGACGTCGCGCTCGGGATGGCCGCCGCACCCGAGTCGGACGTCGCGCTCGGGACGGCCGCCGCACCCGAGTCGGACGTCGCGCTCGGGACGGCCGCCGCACCCGAGTCGGACGTCGCGCTCGGGGCGGACGTCGCGCCCAGATCAGCCACCGCACTCGAGTCGGCCGCCGTACTCGGGTCGGACGCCGCGCCCAGGACGGTCATCGCACTCGGCCGGTCTCGGTGCGCAGGGAATCCGTCGCGCTCGGTCCGGTCCTGGCGCGCACGGCGCGGTTCACCGCGGCCCGCTCAGGCCTTTCGTCCCGGCGACGCGGGCCGTTGTCCTCTCACCCGCGCGCCCGCGTCCGGGCACGCTCGGGCACACGCCCGCATCGAGCCGGGAGGAGGAGCCGATGCACCGACACGAGCAACGCAGGCTCACCGAGATCGAGAACCGGCTCACCGCCGACGACCCCGAGCTCGCCGCCACCTTCTCCCAAGCCGACCTGCACCCGGCAGGCCCGGGCAGAGCGCGGCTGGTGCTGGGCGCGGGGACCGGGCTGCTCGCCGCGACCTGCCTGCTGATCAACGATGCCGCCGGTTTCGCCCTGTGCACCACGCTGTCCGCGCTCCTGCTCACCACCCGCAGCTGGCACGTCTGGTCCGATTGAGCGGGTGATCGCATTCGCCTGAACCGCACCGGGCGGCGACGTACGATCACCTCCCGTGCACCCCTACCCCGCGCAGCCGCCGATCCTGGTCACCATCGGCGACATCGCCTGCACCCAGCACGAAGTGATCACCCCGGCCGGGCGCTTCCCGATCGGGGGCACCACGTGGTCGTTCACCGACCTGAGCCGCACGACGCGGGGCATCCCGACCTGGGCGATCGTCTGCGCGATCGTGTTCGCGCTCTTCTGCCTGCTCGGCCTGCTGTTCCTGCTCGCGAAGGAGGACCGCACCGAAGGCTGGGTGCAGGTGGTCGTGCACGGGCCCGGGCTGGCGCACCAGGTGCACATCCCGGTGAACTCGCCGTTCGCCGTGGCCGACCTCGGCAACCGCGTCACCTACGCCCGGAACCTCTCCTTCCAGGCTTGATCGGCAGGAACCGCAGGCGGTGACTCGCCCGACGTGGACGTCCGGGAGGAACGTGCCCTCCCGGACCAGGACTGTCCCCCCGAGAATCACGTCCACGCGCGGCGTTGCCTTCGCAATAGATCACCACAACTCGCCATTCCCACATCGAATCCCACTGCATACCGCCGATCGCATCACCCTCGATTTCGCGAATAAGCTGGCCACCGCGGCGGAGTCATCGGTAAATTCCGAGGTGAAGGCCGCGTACGCGGCCAGCGGGGGTGGCACGTGTCCGAACAGGGCGGATTCACCGGATCCCGGCAGTCCGACGGCCCCGAGAACACGATGTCCGGGTCGGTCGACGGGGTGAGCCTGCAGGCGGGCGAGATCGGTGACATCCACTTCGGCTCCGCCACCGCCCCGCTCCCCCATTGGATTCCGCGCCAGCTGCCCCGCTCCCCCTCCCACTTCGTCAATCGGATGAAGGAATTCGACATCCTCGACCGCTGGTCGCGTGAACGGACAGACCACAACCTGATCGCGGCGGTGACCGGCTCGGGCGGAGTGGGCAAAACCGCATTGGGTTCGTGGTGGCTGCAACGCGACGACGGCCGGTTTCCGGATGGTCAGCTGTACGTCGACCTGGGTGGCGCCGACCCCGCGCGTGCACTGCCCGCGAGCGAGGTGCTGGGGCGCTTCCTCCGATCCCTCGGCGTCCCTTCCGATCGGATCCCGGTGGAGCTGGACGAGCGCACCGCGCTCTACCGGTCGATCACGGCGGAGCGAGCGCTGGGAATCCTGCTGGACAACGCATTCTCCGCCGCCCAGGTCCGCCCGCTCGTCCCCAGCTCCGGCTCGAGCACCGTGCTGGTCACGAGCCGCACCCGGCTGACGTCGCTGGCCTTGGACGGCGCGCGGTTCCTCGATCTGGACCCGTTGCGGGAGGTCGAATCGGTACGGCTGCTCGCGGAGACGCTCGGCCCGGAGCGCATCCGGAACGAACCGGACGATGCCGCCGACCTCGCTCGGTTGTGCAGTGGTTTCCCACTCGCGCTGGTCGTGGTCGGGGCCCGGCTCGGCGTCCGACCGCGGTGGCCACTGCGGCGGGCGGTGGAGCAACTCCGAGACGCCAACCGCCGGTTCGCGCTGCTCGCGCTCGACGAGGAGACCTCGATGGGAGCCGTCTTCGACGCTGCCTACGCAGATCTGTCGTCACCGGCCGCCGAGCTCTACCGCCGAGCTGCCCGGCTCCCCGTCTCCGAGATGTCGATCCCGCTGCTCGCACATGCGCTGGACCTCGACGAGGACGTGGTGGAATCCGCGCTGGAAGAACTGCTCGACGCACACTTGGTGCACGAACCGGAACCGGACGAGTACGGGTACCACGACCTGTTGCGCGCGCACGCCTGCGATATCCAGGAACGGCCGGGGTTCGGCGAGCACGCGGTGCGCCGGGTGGTCGAGTGGTACCTGGTCGCACTCGTCGAAGCCGATTCGGCGGTGAACCCCTTCCGCCCGCGTCTCGGCCCCGGTTTCGCCGACCGCGGCGAGCGGAACCGCTTCGGCTCGGCAGAAGAGGCCCTGTCCTGGTGCGAGCACGAACGCGCGCACATCATCGCCGTGTTCGACGCGGCCGATGCCCGGGGCTGGGACGACCACGTGTGGCAGCTGTGCGAGGCGCTGTGGAGCTTCTTCCTGCACCGGAAGCACTACGCGGAATGGATCGGGACGCACCGCAGGGGGATCGCGGCTGCGGACCGGCTCGGACTTCGCCGGGTGCAGGTCAGGCTCCGCTGCCAGCTCGGCTTCGCCTACCTGGACCAGCGGCGGTTCGACCTCGTCAACGAGGTCTGCGCGGTAGCGCTGGCGACGGCCGAAACCGCGGACGACGTCGCGGGGATGTCCACGTCGTTGGAGCAGCTGGGCAAGGCCGCCCGTGAGCTCGGGGACACCGAACTCGCCGTATCGCACTTCGAACGGGCACTCCACTTGGCCACCAAGACCGGGAGAACGCGGTCGATCGCGATCCAATCCCGCTTCTTGGGCGGAGCGCTCGTGGACGCGGGGCGTCCTGCCGACGCCATCGCTCACCTGCAGCGGTCCGCATCACTGCTCCGCGAGATCGACGACCGGTACGGCCTCGCACGGGTGCTCACGGAGCTCGGTCGCGTGCACCGCCTGCAGGAGGATCTGACCACGGCTCGGGGCGAGCTGCGGGAAGCGCTGTCGCTGTTGGAGGATTCGGCGTCGCCGAGCTATCGGGCCGAGGTCCTCGTCGAGCTGGCCGACTGCGCGGAGCTGCTGCGCTCACCGATGGACGCCCTTGCCCTGCTCCGAGAAGCAGCAGAGCTGTACGCCCTGGTGGAACACCCGCGCCTCCAGTCGGTCCTCGCGCGGGAGGCGGCACTCCGCGGCCGAGCGCACTGAGCCCGCCGACCGCCAGCGCAGCGCCGAGCGCCTTCACGCCGAGTCCGCGCACGAGCCAGCAATACCCCAGTGCCGCCCGCAACAACCAGTCGGGCTCATCCACATCGGCCAGCACGACCCGCGATCCGTCCCGCACGCACCCGGTGAGCACGCCGCCTGCGGAGACCAGGAGCAGCACGCACCCCGGGTGCGCTCCGAACATCTCCTCGACGTACCCGGGTGCCGGCTGCGGGCCGGGACTCGTGCAGCGGAGCACGTCGGCGCACTCGGACAACCGGGCCGGGGCCCGATCGAGGCTGGCGATCAACGACCGCGCAGTCCCCGCCGGTGCCCGCCAGCACAGCCGCACGTCCGCACAGCCCACGGCGATCTCCTCCGCCCGCACCGCCACCCGGTGCGCCTCCCCGTCCACCACGATCCGCAGGTGCGTCTGCGCGTTCTCCGCTTCCAGCACGGCGTTCCTCTTCCCCTGTAGTTCGGACTGAGGCGGGTCACGTGATCGGAACGGGCGCGGGAAGCGGCTCGATCGCGGCCTCGTGCTCGGGAGGCGCCAGGTCCAAGAGCCCGTACATGAGCGTGCGCAGCAGTTCGGCCGACCGACCGGGCCGCGCCGTCAGCATCGCGGACAACGCATCGGCGACCGTCCGATCCCACCGCTCCGCCGCTTCGGCCAGCTGCGCGCGCAGATCACCGCCGAGTTCGAGCCTGCGGCACCGCTGGGCGAGCAGGTCCGCATCTCCGCCGGGCCTGATCCCCTCGTCGGGGAATGCCGCGAGGAGCGTGGGCAAGCCCAGCGCGGCGCCGTACCGCGTGGTCGATCCGTGGTCCCCGATCAGGATGTCGGCCGCCACCATGGCGGCACGCCACCCCTCTTCGGGAGGGAGCAGCAGCAGCCCGCTCTCCACGCTGTCCGCCAGCCAAGAGCGGATCTGCCTTCGGCCGTGCACCGCCCACGCATTGGGGTGCAGCACTGCAGCGACCCGGTATCGGTTCGCGGGCAGTTCCTCCAGCAACCTGCGGTACAGCCGGGACGGCCCGCCGAACACGGAGTCGGTCCACCACGTGGAGCTGACCACCACGAGTTCTTGCTGCTCCGCCACGCCCAACGCTCGTCGGTAGGCGTCGCGGCGCGGCCTGCTGGCCACCATCCGGTCGAAGCACAGGTCCCCGACGACGTGGGCGCGATCCCACGCTTCCGGACACGTCCGCCGCAACACCTCGTGCTCCTGGTCGTGGGTCAACGCCAACGCTGCGACGGTGATCCGCCCGTCCCGCATCAACGCCTGCCGGTCCAGCGCGTGCAGTGGAACCGCATCGGCTCCCGCCCCCGGTGAGCACAACCGGGGCCGCACTCCGCCCGCGCCGTGCGGTGCCCACAGCACCGGTGCCTGGACCTCGTCCACCGAACTGCGGCTGGCGGCGAGCGCGAGATCGAAGTGGTGGTGCAGCACCTGCTGCCAGGGCAACACCAGGCCGCCCTGGCCCCGGGTGAACTCCTCGATGCCGTACCAGGTCTCCCAGGTCTCCGGAATCGTGAACACCACCTGCACCCGATCGTCGCGCTCGATCAGCGGCAGGAAGTCCAGCAGCCTGGTCCCGGCGGCCATGTGCGGTACCAGCACCAGAACGGTCCGCTCGTGAACCTTGGTGATCCTCCGGTCCGCTCCGCGGCCGATCGGACCGCGCACCCATGTGGTGGTCACCGAACACCTCCCGAACAACGGGTATCCGCCGGACCGGAGCGGCCCTGCTGGAACGGATTCCGATGTGCGGTCTCCACGGTCGACGGCACGCCATGCAGGTCACTTGCAGCCGACCACTCGGTTCGCGCTCCCGCGCAGGTCATCGCGCCGGAATCGATCACAGCGGAGCTTTTCTCGATCTCCGGTTAGATCCGAATTTCCTCAAGCCACTCTGGCAGCAAGCTCGCCAGAAGCTCGCTTGCAGCTCACTTCTGGCGTACTGACAGCCAACTGACAGTCTTCTCCGAACTCCGCAAGAACACGGCGATCAGGACGCCCGAAGTCGATACCATCCGTTCACACGGGCTGGCGTCTGAGTAGCAGCGCGGGACCGGCGGGGGGTGAAGCTAGTGGACTTCACGATCTGCGGAAACGTCGCGGTTCGCAGTGGCGACGACTGGCCTGATCAATGGGCTCACAAGAAGACTAGACACGTCCTCGGCGTGCTGCTGACCCGCCCGAACACGGCTATCCCGATCAACTTGATCATCCAATGGGTATGGGGGGAAGAAGCTGCGCATTCCGACAACCTGAAGATCATCCAAGGTCCGATTTCCAAGGCCCGCTCAGCGATCGCCCACCTATCCCCGACGCCTCGTATCTATCGAGCATCGTCAGGATATCGAATCGATGTCGACAAAGATCGAATCGATCTGCACTATGCCAAACAGATGGTCGACCAGGGCCGTAAGCACGCACGGGAGCGAAGATTCGAACAAGCGTGCACAATACTGAGCGAGGCCCTCGAACTGCTCCAGGAGGAGCCACTGGCCGACCTGCGTACTGCGCCTGCGGTCGCGTTCCGCACAGCGGTGCGCGACCGAGTAATACTGCCAGCCGCTCTGGCCCTATCCGAGAGCCAAATCCGGATAGGTGAACCTTGGTCTGCGTTGACCCTCCTCGACTCGCTTGCGCAGGAGCATCCGTTGGACCTGGGGTTGGCCGAACGACGAGCTGAAGCCAAGATCGTCCTCGGCGACGAAGAGGGCGCCTCCGACGACCAGCTGAAACTTCGCCGCAGGCTGAGAGAACTGGGGCGCGGCGAAGAAGCCGACGAGCTGAAACGCCGCATCGACCGACTGTTCGCCAAGTTCATCCCAGCGCAACGCGCACCAGCCCACGACAACGTCGAGCAACCCGTGACACCGCCACCGCCTCGACGGCTACCGCACCATCGGAAGCACCTGACCGACCGGGAACGACTGCTCCGCGACCTCGACGATTTGACCGACTGCGGACGGACCGCGGGCGTCGTCGTGCTCACCGGCGCCGCAGGGAGCGGGAAGACTGCGTTGGCCCAGCACTGGGCCGACCGCCGCCTGGAAGCGTTCCCCGAGGGTGCCGTGTTCTTCGACCTCCAGGGGTTCTCGAACGAAGCTCCACTGGACGGTGACGAACTGACCCGTTTGCTGCTCAGCGCATTCGGGCACCGAGCAGATCTCATCCCGGATGCAAAGGACCGCGTCACACGGCTCTCGAGCGTGCTGCAGGACAAAAGGACCTTGTTGATACTGGACAACGTTCGCGACGCGGAGCAGGTCCGACGTGTCCTGGAAGTCGCACCAGACGCATTGATCTTGATAACCAGTCGCAGCCAGCTCACGAAGTTGACCTTGTCCCACGGAGCGACCGAGATCGAGCTCGAGCCCGTCGCCGACGCAGAGGTCGCTCGCTTCCTGTACGAAACGATCGGAACCCGGTGCTCGCGCGACCCGGACGCGTTCGATGAGTTGGTAGAGCTGTGCGATGGCATGCCCCTTTTCTTCAACATGATCGGCCACTACGCCGTATCACGCCCCAGAGTGGTCTTGTCGGAGATCGCATCCTTCCTGCACGAGGAGCGGCGGCTGCTGAACTTCGACTCTGCACACTCCTCGGGCGGCGGCAGCATCAAAGCACTCTTCACGATGTCCTACCTAGCATTGCCGGAGGATGCCCGAGCCATGCTGCGATTACTCGGCCTGCACCCGCACCCGCGGTTCACCGTCGATCTCTCGGCCGCACTACTAGGCCTTCCGCGAGAGACCGCGATAAACCAGCTGGAGAGACTCCAGGACCTGCATCTGATATCCCAGCACAACGGACATTTCCAGATGCTCAACCTCGTGCACATATTCGCCGCGGAGCGAGCCCTCGAAGAGTTCAGCGAGACAGAACTCGCGCAAGCAAGAGAACGAATGCTCTGGCATTACGTGGAATCGGTTTCAAATGCCGCGAAGGTCTTGTTCCCCTTCCGTGATTCCATGCCGCTAGATTCACCACCAGAAGATTGCTCACCGATTGAGTTCTCCGACGGAGAACAAGCGCTTCGATGGTATATGAATTACCATTCCTACATAACTTCGGCGGTCCACTACGCGCACCAGCACGGCCATCACAAGCACAGCTACTTCCTTGCGAACATAGCGAATGAGCCACTGCAGCGACTTGGCAGACACCAGGAAGCATTAAAGTGTTTGACCTGGGTTCTGGAATCCACTCATCTCACAGGATCCGAAGAATCCGTCACGGACACCGAGCACAGCATAGGTGTTCTTTTCAACGCCATGGATCGGCCAGAAAGAGCTGAGCCCTACCTGCGAACTACGGTCGAAACATCTGAGCGACTCGGCAATCACGAGAATACAGCGATATCAATGCACAACCTGGCTTTCGCGCGTTTCAAGCTCGGGGATCTCGCCTCGGCAGAAGAACTCTTTGAGCGGAGCTTGACGATCGCACGCCGCCACGAGCTGGAACGCTGCACACCCGACACCCTGCTCTACGTCGGATACGTACGCCGCGCACAAGGCCGCGACGACGAGGCGGCCGAGCTGTTCCAACGAGCACTGGACCGGCAGGATCAGCTGGGCAACATACAAGGATCGGGACGAGCGTTGAACGCCCTGGGTGAGCTCGCCCTGGACCGGGCCGAACCGCACAAGGCCATCGACTACGCAGCACGGGCGAAGACCAAGAACTCCGCAGTGCACGACCTGAAGAGCGCGGCCAACTCCTGCCGAATCCTCGCCGCCGCACACCAGAAACTCGGCTTACACCAGCAGGCGAGCGAATACGCACGCAAGGGAATTCGGAACTGCTGGGAAGTCGGGGCGATCAAGGAGGAAGCGGCCCTCCTGGACGTCCTCCCCTTGTCGCTGGACGCCTTGCGGAACGCGGCCGGGGCAGCCGAAGGACGGGAGCGCGCCTCGCTGTTGCGCGGAGCCACCACGCCGCGAATCCAGAACTGACGCGGTCCGGAAAAACCCCGTCAGCGCTGCGCGAGCTCGGCCCACAGGTCGACCTTCATGGAAATTTCCAGTCAGATATTCACATTACTGCGGGCGCGCAGCCTTATACCACGCACACCCAACGACGGCTTCATCGCCGACAGTGATCGCCTAATCGGTGCTTGTTTACACTGACGTGTGACAAACCCAACGACTCACTGAAAGGGTGAATCGTGCTGCCTCCTTGCACCACATTGCATTGCCCGGTCAATCCGCGTTTGTGGCACGCAGCCGCATCGACCTCAATGAACACCGGGTTGCGAGCTGGGCGGGGCTGGTGGCAGCAATCCGGACGAGCGGCGAAATCAACTTTCGACTAGACCTGAACCGGTGACACACGGACGGGCGAAGCGACCTGGAAGATCCTCGGTTGCTCCGCCCGCCGCGCGTCAGACCCGGTCGAGGTCGGATTTCTTCACGTAGACCCAGCGGTGGTTGTACGAGACCGGGACGTAGGTCTCGGAACCGTTGATCACGGTGTGGTTCGTCGGATCGTCGAGCTCGTCGTAGGTGACGTGGTAGTCGACCGCCTTGGTCTCCTCCCCCGTCACGTACACCTGACCGGCCGGGATCTCGTACGGCAGCGGTTCGAGCTCCTGCGCCTCGATGCCCTCCGGGTAGTCGCCCGGCGCGGGCAGCGCCCGCCCGTAGGTGGGGATGCCGTCCCGGGCGGGGGTGGCGAGCTCGGCGTCGTCGGCCGGCGCGGTGTTGGTGCCGTCCGGGTCCTTCAGCCAGGCCTTCTCGCCGTCGAACCAGATGGCGAGCCAGTCGCCGCGGCGTTCCGCGACGGCGTACTGCCTGCCGACGGTGGCCTTGGCGCTCCAGTCCTCGATGCGGGTGGTGCCCGCTTCGCCATCCGGGTGCAGCGCCGGGTTGCTCAGCAGCGGCGCGTCGGCGCGCGGTTCGGTGCGCAGGTACAGGAAGTTCGCGGGCTGCTCGGGCAGCACCTCGCACTCCTCGTCCGGCGGGCAGCTGACGACCTCGGGACGGTTGGTGTCGAACCGCGGGAAGATGGTGACGACGTCGTCACCGCCCTCGTCGTCGTCCAGCGGCGCGTCCATCAGGTTCATGTAGTGCGCCCAGTCCCAGAACGGGCCCGGGTCGTAGTGCTCCTGCCCGGCCTTGGCGGGCTTCTCCGCGGTGACCTCGTCGTGGCCGAGGACGTGCGCGCGGTCCAGCGGGATGTCGTACTCGTCCGCGAGGTACCGGACGAGCTTCGCCGAGGCGCGGTACATCGGTTCCGTGTACCAGGTGCCGCCCTCCGCGGCCCAGCCCTCGTGCTCGATGCCGATGGAGCGGATGTTGCGGTCCCAGCTGCCCGCGTGCCACGGCATGTCCTTCGTGGGCACCATCTGCGTGATCTGCCCGTCGGAGGAGCGGATCACGTAGTGCGAGGCGGCGCCGTGCGTCGGGTTCTGGAACGCGGCGATCGTCGACTGGTACGACACCTCGGTGTCGTGCAGGACGATCGAGTCGATCTTCACGTCCTCCGGGCGGTTCGCGGTGTCGTAGTTGCCGTACCCGCCTGCGGGGTTCTCCGGGTCGGTGGGCTGGTAGGCCGCAGGCAGGTAGCGGCAGTCCAGCTCCTCCGGGCATTCCGCCTTCGGCTGGTCCTCGTCCGCCGCGGGGGCGGCCTTGAGCCGGGCCGCGGAGAGGTCGCGGTCCGGTTCCGGCTCGGCGACCTTCGCGAACGCGAGGCGCTGGCCGCTGGACGTGGTGCGGGCGCGGCCCTGGCCGAGCACGTCGTAGACGTCGTCGGCGAAGGACTGCGCGCCGTCGGCCTGCGGATCACCGCTGAACTCGGCCACCGCCGGGTACCAGTCGTCGATCTCCGCGGGCGCGTCGCCGTCGAGCTCCTCGGCGCGGTGCGCGAGCAGCGCGGCACCGGCCCGGATGTTCTGCACGACGTCCGACTTCAGCTGCTCCGGATCGGTGTCCGTGAGCTCGGCGGCTTCGGTGAGGGTGTGCAGGGACGGCTCGTCGGCGTAGCGGACGAGCTTGGGGTGCTGCTCGCGGAGCTGCTCCGCGTCGATCTCGACGAGGTGCATCGGGCCGTACCCGCCGGCCTTGCTCTGCTCGCCGTGGTGGTCCTCCCACCTGGTGAGCTGGAAGGACACCGCCATCAGCAGCTGTTCCGGCACGCCGAACTCGGCGGCGGCGGACTCGTAGGCGCGCTGCTGGACGGTGTCGGGGCGTTCCGGGGTCGCTGCGAAGGCGGGGGCCGCTGCGCTCGCCAGCAGGCCCGTCACCCCCGTCAGCACCGCGAACGCGCGGGGCAGGCGACCAGCCCGCGCCGCACCTCCCTTGAAGGACGTTCTCATGTGGACCTACCCGTGTCTCTGGCGATCGCGCGCGGCGATCCGGCGGCTCGCGCGTGGGGAGCTGCGCGGCGGCGCAGCGGACGTCGATGCCCGGTGCCGCGCGGCGGAATGTCGCTTCCTCGCACGAGTGGGTGAATCTTAACGACCACCGCGGCGGGCGGAGCTGAGCCGAAAGGGCGAGCGGGGATACCCGCACGAACGAGTTTTCCGCACGACCTCGGCAACCTCGCCCCGGACCGCACGTCCTACGGCATGAGAAGCGCACGGCGACCGTGCGAAATCCGAGAAGGGGGAAACACCATGTCGCTCACCAAGACCCGCAAGATCGGTGCCGCCGCCGCGCTGTTCAGCGGGGCGCTGCTGCTCGTCGGCTGCGGCCAGGCCACCGGCGCCGCGCCGTCCGGGGCGTCGAACGCGGCCGTGCAGCAGGGCGGCGGGTCCACTGAGGACATCTCCGCTTCCCCCTGCTCCGCGGCGGACTACAAGGTCGACCTGATCCCGCAGCCCGGGCGCCCCGGCGTGAACCTGCTGGCCGTCACGAACGAATCGGACCAGACCTGCCCGGTCTCGGGCTGGGTGGAGCTGACGCCGCAGGACATGAGCGGTTCGCCGATCGAGGGCGTGCCGACCGAGAACGTCGAGATTCCGGGCGGTCGCACCGAGATCTCGCTGGAGCCGGGCCGCACCGCGTTCGCGGGCGTGCACTTCGAGCTCGGCGACAAGAACGAGGTGCGGGCCGCCACCGGTTTCCGGGCGAGCTTCTCCGACACCTCCGGTGACGTGAACGTGAACATCGAGAGCGGCGAGGCCGAATACCTCGAGTTCCCCATCGAGTCGATGCAGGTCGGCACGCTGCAGCCGTCGGCGCAGGGCGTCACCTTCTGATCCGATCCGGTGCTCCCCGGAGCGGTTCCCGCGAATTCCGCAGCCCGATCCGCCTCGCGCGGAGCGATCGGCGTCGCCCGAGAACGGCGCCGGGCGGGATCGCGGTGCGGAACCCCCGTCGCGGTGCGGCGGGGGTTCCGCGCGTCTCGCGGCGGTCCGCTCCCCCGTCACCCGGAAGCACGATCTTCGCGGGCGCCGGTTCCGGCGCCGGCGCGCTCACCTGCCGGGATAGGCGCCGGTTATCCGGCGATAAGCGCGATCGCGTGGACGATCAGCGCGGCGCGGGTGGACGGTCGAGGGGTACGCACCCCTCGAGGAAGCGGAGCTCGTCCGATGGCCAAGATTCTCTGCGTGTTGTACCCGGACCCGGTGGACGGCTACCCGGAGTCGTTCCCCCGGGACGGACTCCCGGAGCTGGAGCGGTACCCGAACGGGCAGGCGCTGCCGACACCGGAGGAGGTCGACTTCACGCCGGGTGCGCTGCTGGGCAGCGTCTCCGGTGAACTGGGCCTGCGGGAGTTCCTCGAAGCGCAGGGCCACACCCTGGTCGTCACCTCCGACAAGGAGGGCCCGGACTCGGAGTTCGACCGGGAGCTGCCCGACGCGGACGTGGTGATCTCGCAGCCGTTCTGGCCCGCCTACCTGACCGCGGAGCGCATCGCGCGGGCGCCGAAGCTGAAGCTGGCGGTGACCGCGGGCATCGGCTCCGACCACGTGGACCTGGACGCGGCGGTCGCGCACGGCATCACGGTCGCGGAGGTGACGTTCAGCAACAGCATCAGCGTCGCCGAGCACGTGGTGATGATGATCCTGTCGCAGGTGCGGAACTACCTGCCGTCGCACCGGATCGTGCGGGACGGCGGCTGGAACATCGCCGACGCGGTGTCCCGCGCCTACGACCTGGAGGGCATGCACGTCGGCACCGTCGCGGCCGGCCGCATCGGGCTGGCGGTGCTGCGCAGGCTCGCGCCGTTCGACGTGCGCCTGCACTACACCGACCGGCACCGGCTGCCGGAGGAGGTGGAGCGGGAGCTGAACCTGACGTTCCACCCGAGCGCCGCGGACATGGTGCCGCACTGCGACGTGGTCACGATCAACGCGCCGCTGCACCCGGAGACCGAGGGGCTGTTCGGCGACGAGCTGCTGTCCACGATGAAGCGCGGCACCTTCCTGATCAACACGGCGCGGGCCCGGATCACCGACCGGGACGCGATCGTGCGGGCGCTGGAGAGCGGGCGGCTCGCCGGGTACGCGGGGGACGTCTGGTACCCGCAGCCCGCGCCCGCCGACCACCCGTGGCGGACGATGCCGCACCAGGGGATGACGCCGCACACCTCGGGTTCCACGCTCAGCGCGCAGGCCCGCTACGCGGCGGGCACCCGGGAGATCCTGGAGTCCTGGCTGGCGGAGCGGCCGCTGCGGGACGAGTACCTGATCGTCGACGGCGGGAAGCTCGCCGGAGCCGGAGCCCACGCCTACTCCACCAGCGGCTGACCCACCAGGTGAGTGGCCCACCCGCCCAGCGTGGCTGACCGAACGGGCCACCCACCTGCAAAACCCCACCAGGTGAGTGGCCCACCCGCCCGGCACGGCTGGGCGAACGGGTCACTCACCTGCGGGAGTTCGGGAGCGGGTGGGGCGCCCGAGCCGGGTGGTCGGGTGGGTGGGGGCGGTCAGCCGGGCCGCAGGCCGGTCAGGCGTCGAAGCCGAGGCGGTGGTTGATCTCGGCGAAGTGGGCGGTCATCGCCGCGCGCGCGGCGGCGGAGTCCCCGGCGCGCAGCGCGTCGACGATCGCGGCGTGCAGCCGCACCGTCTCGGCCCGCTCGGCGGGTCCGGGCGCGCTGAGCGCGTCGTGCGCGGTGCGGTAGGCGTCCCAGAACACGTCGACGAGCTGCCCGATCAGCGGGTTGTCCACCCGCGCGTACAGCAGCCGGTGGAACTCGCGGTCGGTCTCCGGGTCGAGCTCGGTCTCGCCCATCGCGGTGCACAGCGCGTCCAACCTGTCCAAAGTGGACTCGTCGAGCGTCCCCGCGAGGCGGCCGGCGACGCCGACCTCGATCAGCTCCCGCACCTCGATGAGGTTGCGCAGCCCCGCCAGGCCGTCCCCGCCCGCGACGGCGCGGAACGCCAGCGACGGCGACAGCACGTGCAGCGAGGCCTCCCCCACGACGGTGCCGTGCCCGTGCCGGACGTCGACGATGCCGAGGGCGCGCAGCGAGCGCACCGCCTCCCGCACGCTGTTCCGCGACACCCCGAGCAGTTCGATCAGCTCCAGCTCGGTCGGCATCGGATCACCGGGGCCCAGCCCGCGCTCGTGGATCAGCTCCAGCACCCGCTCGGGCAGCGGATCCAGCGCCGGGCGGCGGGCCGCGCCGATCGCCACGTCTGTCATCGGTTCTCCGCCTCGCACTGGTGTCGCGGGGTTTACACGCCGTGGGTCGCACTCTACAGTCCGATCGACCAAGACGTCCAACGTCTGACGTCCTACGTCCGCACAGCGAGGTGCGGCACGTCCGGAGCTCGCAGCCGACCCTGCCGACGCCGCTACCCCCGCGCGGACCGGGCCCGACGACGAGCGCTCGTGAACCGAGGTGACCCATGCGCCGCGCCACCCCCACCGCAGATCCGCCCAGCGCGCCCGCGCCCTGGTACCGGCAGCTGGACCGCGCGCAGTGGAAGGCGTTCGCGGCCGCCTGGATCGGCTACCTGCTGGACGGCTTCGACTTCGTGCTGATCACGCTGGTGCTCACCGAGGTGAAGGCGGAATTCGGGCTCACCACCGTGCAAGCGGCCACGCTCGTGTCGGCCGCGTTCATCTCGCGGTGGATCGGCGGGCTCACCCTCGGCGCGCTCGCCGACCGGTTCGGCCGCAAGTCCGCGATGATCGCCAGCATCGTGCTGTTCTCCGTCGGCACGCTGATCTGCGGGCTCGCCCCCACCTTCGGCGTGCTGTTCGCCGCCCGGCTCGTCGTCGGCCTCGGCATGGCGGGCGAGTACGGGGCCAGCTCCACCTACGTCATCGAGTCCTGGCCGACGTCGATGCGGAACAAGGCCAGCGGATTCCTCATCTCCGGCTACTCCATCGGCACCGTCGTCGCCGCGCAGGCCTACAGCCTCATCGTGCCGAACTTCGGCTGGCGCGCCCTGTTCTGGATCGGGCTGCTGCCGATCCTGCTGGCCGTCTGGCTGCGCCGCAGCATCCCCGAATCCCGGGACTGGTCGCAGGCCGCCGCGCGGCAGGACGCGACCCCGTCGGTCATCGGCATCCTGTTCACCGGGCGCCGCGCGGTGCTCAACGCGGTGAGCGGGGTCGTGGCGCTCGGCGCGCTCATCGCGATCTTCACGCAGGCCGTCGGATCGGGCTGGCTGATCGCGGTGCTGGGCCTGCTCACCGCCGCCGTGTTCGCGTCCTACATGGTGCAGTTCACCGGGCCGCGCTGGCCGACCGGCATCACCGTGCTGGTCATCGTGTTCACCGCGTTCCTGTACTCGTGGCCGATCCAGTCGCTGCTGCCGACGTACCTGAAGACCGACCTCGGCTACAGCGCCACCGACACCGGGAACGTGCTGTTCTTCGCCGGACTCGGCGCCGCGGTCGGCTGCTGCGTCGCCGGGTTCACCGGGGACCGGCTGGGCACCCGGCGGGCCTACTGGATCAGCCTGCTCGTTTCGCAGGTCGTGATCTTCCCGGTGTTCGCGGTCGGCGGCAGCAGCCTGCTCGCGCTGGGTGCGCTGCTGTTCGTGCAGCAGGTGTTCGGCCAGGGCATCGCCGGACTGCTGCCGAAGTGGATCGGCGGCTACTTCGACGTGCGGCACCGGGCCGCCGCGCTCGGGTTCAGCTACAACGTCGGCTCGCTCGGCGGCGCGGTCGCCCCGGCGCTCGGGGCCGCGCTCGGCGGCAGCCTCAGCCTGGGGACCGCGCTGGCCGTGCTGTCGTTCGGCCTGACCTTCGTGGTGCTGATCCTCATCGCCGTCGACGCCCCGTCCCGGATGCAGCGGTGGCTGCGCCCGGACGCGGTGTGGACCACGGACGCGGTCGACGGCAGCGAACTCCGCGCCGCGTCCTGAACCGGGGCTCGGCCCGCGTCCCGAACCGAGAAATCGAAGGAGAGACATGGATTCCCGCATCCGCGGCGGCGTCGTCCCGCCGGTGTGCACCCCGCTCACCCCCGACCTGGAGGTGGACACCGGTTCGCTGGAACGGCTCCTGGAGCACCTGCTGGCGGCCGGGGTGGACGGCATCTTCGCGCTCGGCTCCACCGGCGAGATGGCGTACCTGACCGACGCGCAGCGCGAGCAGGTGCTGCGCACCACCGCGGCCGTCGTCTCCGGGCGCGTCCCGGTGCTGGCCGGGGTCATCGACACCACCACCGCGCGGGTGCGCGAGCACGTGCGCGCCGCGGAACGCGCCGGGTGCGACGCGGTGGTGGCGACCGCGCCGTTCTACACCCGCACCCACCCGGCGGAGATCGCCTACCACTTCCGGCTGCTCGCCGAGGACACCGCGCTCCCGCTGCTGGCCTACGACATCCCGGTGTCGGTGCACTCGAAGCTGAGCGCGGCGACGCTGCTGGAGCTCGCGGCGGACGGCGTGCTGGCCGGGGTGAAGGACTCCAGCGGGGACGACGCGGGACTGCGCGGGCTGCTCGTGGAGCGCGCGGATCGCGGCCTGGAGTCGTTCCGGGTGTTCACCGGCTCGGAGCTGACGGTGGACACCAACCTGCGGATGGGCGCGGACGGCGTGGTGCCGGGACTGGGCAACGTGGACCCGGACGGCTACGTGCGGCTGCACCGCGCCTGCGCCGCGGGCGACTGGGACGCGGCGCAGGCCGAGCAGGAACGGCTGTTCCGGCTGTTCGCGCTGACCTCGGTGGGCGATCCGGCGCGGATCGGGGCGAGCTCCGCCGCGCTGGGCGCGTTCAAGGCGGCGCTGCACCTGCGCGGCGTCATCGACCACCCGGTGACGGCGCCGCCGCAGCTGCCGCTGACCGAGGACGAGGTGGCCGGCGTGCGGCTGCGGCTGGACGCGGCGGGCCTGCTGTGACCTGCGTGGTGGGCGTCGACATCGGCGGCACCGGCATCGTCGCGGGCCTGGTCGCCGCGGACGGCACCATCGAGTCCCGGGCCGCGGTGCCGACGCCTGCGGCGGACGGCCCGGCGGCGGTGCTCGACGCGGTCGCGGCGGCGGTGTCCCGGCTCGGCGGCGGGTTCGCGGCCGCCGGGGTGGGCAGCGCCGGGGTCGTCGACCGCGAGTCGGGCGTGGTGCGCTCGGCGACGGACTCGATCAGCGGCTGGGCGGGCACCGAGCTGCGCGCGGAAGTGGCCGCACGGCTGGGAGTTCCGGTCGTCGTGGACAACGACGTGCACGCGCACGCGCTCGGCGAGCTGTGGACGGGCGCGGCCGCGGGCCGGCGGCACGTGCTGTTCGCCGCGGTCGGCACCGGCATCGGCGGTTCGCTGGTGGTCGACGGGCGCCCGCACCGCGGCGCGCACGCGGTGGCCGGGCACCTCGGGCACCTGCCGGTGCCCGCGGCGGCGGGACGACCGTGCCCGTGCGGCGGCACCGGCCACGTGGAGGGCGTCGGCAGCGGGCCCGCGCTGCTCGCCGCGTACCGGGCGCGCGGCGGGGCGGCGACGACCCTGCCGGAGGTCGCGGCGCTCGCCGAGACCGGGGACGCGCTCGCCGCGGCGGTGCTGGCCGACGGCGCGACCGCGCTCGGGCAGGCCTTGGGCGGCCTGGTGAACGCGGTCGACCCGGCACTGGTGCTCATCGGCGGTGGCGTCGCCGCGTGCGGTCCGTCCTGGTGGCGGCCGCTGCGCAACGCGGTGACGGCGGAGGTGCTGCCCGCGGTGCGCGGGATCCCGGTGCTGCCGGGCGAGCTCGGAGGCGACGCGGCGGTGCTCGGCGCCGCCCGGATGGCGTGGGAGGAACTGCGGTGAACGTGCTGGAACGGTTGCGGGGACGGCTGATCGTGTCCTGCCAGGCGTACCCCGGGGAGCCGCTGCGCGACCCGGATTCGATGCGGCGGATGGCGCTGGCCGCGCTGCACGGCGGGGCGGCGGGCATCCGGGCGCAGGGCCTGGACGACCTGCGCTCGATCCGCGAATCGGTGGACGTGCCGCTGATCGGGCTGTGGAAGGACGGCGCGACCGGCGTGTACATCACCCCGACCGCGGACCACGCGGTGGCGGTGGCCGGGACGGGCGCGGACGTGGTCGCCTTCGACGGCACGGACCGGGTGCGCCCGGACGGGCGGCCGCTGGCGGAGACGATCGCCGCGATCCACGCGGCCGGGCGGCTCGCGATGGCCGACGTGTCCACTGTGGATGAAGGAGTGCGGGCGGCGGAGCTGGGCGCGGACGTCGTCGGCAGCACGCTGTCCGGCTACACCGGCACGGGTCCGAAACCGACCGGACCCGACCTGGACCTGGTCGAGGAGCTGGTCGCGACGCTGCCGGTCCCGGTCATCGCCGAAGGCCGCATCCACACGCCGCAGCAGGCCGCCGCGGCGATCGCCCGCGGCGCGCACGCGGTGGTCGTCGGCACCGCCATCACGCACCCCACCACGATCACCGGCTGGTTCGCGGCCGCCCTGCCCGGGTGACTTCGCGGCGCAGCGGTCCCGCTCGCTCGCCCGGCCGCTGACCGCCTGATCGACCGGCACCGCAGCGGGTTCTCGCGGCGTCGTCTCCAGCGGCGGAGCCGCCGGTCACGACGATCCCGCAGCGAGGAACCCGGCGAGGTTCCGCAACGCCCGCGCACCGGGGACCGAGCGGCGATCACGCCTCGCGGAGGGTGCGGGGGCCGAGGCGGTACCAGAGCACCGGCCCGACGAAGGGCAGCGCCAGGGCCAGCAGACCCCACAGCAGCTTGCGGCCGCCGTCGAGTTCCGGCTGCACGAGGATGTCGGCGAGCGCGAACAGGAAGCACAGCGCGGTCAGCAGGAGCGCGCCCTGCCACAGCGCGGGCACGCCCAGGTGGTCGAGCAGGTGGGACATGGTTCTCGGCTCCGTTCCCGGTGGGTCCACCGTCGTCGGTGATCACCGTCGCAGCCGGGGCGGGGCCTGGTCGTCAGCCGATCGGCCTCGGTGCGTGTCCGGAAGTCGATGCCCGGTGGCCGGGCGGCGGTCCGCCCGTCCTTCGGGCGATCCGCCTCTCCGCCGGGCGGCTTGTCGGCCGGTCGGTGCCGGGGGACGTGCGGGGCGTCAGTGGGCGTAGCGCCTGCGGGCGTCGGAGCGGCCGACGACGAACCACAGCAGGCTGCCCAGGAAGGGCGCGATGAAGGCGAGCACGATCCACACCAGCTTCATGCCCCCGCTGAGCCCGGAGCCGAGGATGCTGATCAGCGCGGCGATGAACAGGAACACGAACGCCGCGGCCACCAGCAGCATCCCGCCTGCCATGGCGAAGCCGAAGATCTGCTCGGTGCCGTTCGCCGCTGCCATCGACTGCTGTGCGACCAGGGACATCATCGAAGTGCTCCGTTCTGAGGAAGTGGCCGGTGGCGTCCGCCGCCGACGTGAACCACTTTCGCAGTTTCCGGCTTCTTCGCACGTCGGAAGATCGGTCGGAGCCGGCTTGGCCGAAAGGCCTACGCCCGCACCTCCGCGGCGGCCGAACGGTTCGACGGCGGCCGCCCGCCCTCGCGCCGCGCGCCCGGCCTGCCGACGACGAACCACAGCGCGCTGCCCAGGAACGGTGCGCCGCACACCACGACCAGCCACACCAGCCGCAGCCCGAAGCCGGTCCGGGAGGTCGCGATGCTCGCCACCACGGTGGTCATGAGGATCGCGTAGCCGATCAGGACCAGCATCGAGAACGCTGCGACCAGGTCGAAGTGCGGCAGGTCGTTCATCGGGGCTCCCTCCCTCGCGGTGTCCGGCGGCGTCCCCACCGGCCCGCTTCCACGGTTCCCCGAGCTCCGGCCGCCCGCCTCGTCGGCCGGGCCGGACTCCGCGAACCGATCAGCCGAGGCACCCCGCCCGACCCGGCCGAACAGCCGAGCCGCCCCCGACGCGGAGCGGGTCGGCCGCGGTGAGGTCAGGTCTGGTCGTGTTCGGCGACGGTCCAGGCTCGGGCCTGGTCGCTGAGGGTGATGCCGAGGCCGGGGCGCGGGGACAGGTGCATCCGGCCGTCGGCGATCTCGAGGTGTTCGTCGAACAGCGGGTCGAGCCATTCGAAGTGCTCCACCCACGGTTCGTGCGGGTAGGCGGCCGCCAGGTGCACGTGGATCTCCATCGCGAAGTGCGGTGCCAGCTGGAGGTTCCGATGTTCGGCGAGGGCCATCACCTTGAGGAACCGGGTGATGCCGCCGATGCGCGGCGCATCGGGCTGCACGATGTCGGCGCCGCCGAGCCGGATCAGCTCGGCGTGCTCGGCGACGCTGGTGAGCATCTCGCCGGTGGCGATGGACGTGTCGAACGCCGCCGCGAGGCCCGCGTGGCCCTCCGCGTCGTAGGCGTCGAGCGGTTCTTCGATCCACACCAGGTCCATCGGCTCCAGCGCGCGGCACATGCGGCGCGCGGCCGGCCGGTCCCACTGCTGGTTCGCGTCGACCATGAGCGCGACCCGGTCGCCGATCTCCTCCCGCACCGCGGAGACGCGGGCCAGGTCGGTGCGGCCGTCCGGGTGCCCGACCTTCAGCTTGATGCCGCCGATGCCGTTCCCGACGGACTCCGCGGCGCGCTCCACGACCTCCTCCACCGGCGAGTGCAGGAAACCGCCCGAAGTGTTGTAGCAGCGCACCGAGTCGCGGTGCGCGCCGAGCAGCTTCGCGAGCGGTAGCCCGGCGCGCTTCGCCTTCAGATCCCACAGCGCCACGTCGAACGCGGCGATCGCCTGCACCGACAGCCCGCTGCGTCCCACCGAGGCGCCCGCCCACACCAGCTTGTCCCAGATCTTGCCGATGTCGCTGGGATCTTCGCCGATCAGCACCGGCGCGATCTCGCGGGCGTGCGCGAACTGGCCGGGGCCGCCCGCCCGCTTCGAGTAGCCGAATCCGATGCCTTCGCAACCGGATTCGGTGCTGATCTCGGCGAACAGCATCGCGACCTCGGTCATCGGGCGCTGCCTGCCGGTGAGGACCTTCGCGTCGCTGATCGGCGTGGCCAGCGGCAACGTCACCGAGGAGATCTTGACGCGGCTGATCCGGTCGACGGTGGCGGACTGGGGCATCGGGCGAACTCCCTCGTGTGCGGGCGGATTCCCCCGTGTGCGGGCGGATTCCCCCGTGTGCGGACGGATTCCGGCCGATCGGGTTCAGGACTCGAAGTGGATGCGCTTGATCGGGCCCATCACGGCGAACCCGACGAGCGCGAGCAACCCGTGAGCGGCGACGAACCAGAGGGCGGTGGTGAACGAACCGGTGGCCTGCACGGTGTAGCCGATGACGATGGGCGTCACGATGCCCGCCGCGTTGCCGAAGGCGTTCATCGTCGACGCCACGAAGCTCGACGCCTGCGGCGGTGCGATGTCGGTGGTGATCGCCCAGCCCAGCGAGCCGACGCCCTTCCCGAAGAACGCCAGCGTCATCAGCGCCACGATCAGCACGCTGCTGTCGGTCAGGTTGCACAGCCCGATGCTGGTGGCCAGCAGCATCCCGAACACCGACGGCACCTTCCGGGCCGCGGTCAGCGAGAAACCGCGCCGCAGCATCGCATCGGACAGGAAACCGCCGAGCAGTCCGCCGCCGAACCCGCACAGCGCGGGCAGCGCCGCCACGAAACCCACCTCCAGCAGCGACAACCCGCGCCCCTGCACCAGGTACACCGGGAACCAGGTGATGAAGAAGTAGGTCAGCGCGTTCACCGCGTACTGCGAGAGGTACACGCCCCACAGCGCGCGGGCCGCGAAGATCTGCCGGAAGGTCGCCGCGTTCAGCGGGGCCCGCTCCTGCACCCGTTGCGCGTCACCGCTCTTCGGGGCGTCCAGGTCGACGAGGCCGCCACCGGAGCTGATCTTCTCGAACTCGGCCTCGGACACCCGGGGGTGGTCGCGCGGCGAGTCCATCCAGCGCAGCCACAGCGCGGCGAGCGCGAGCCCGAGCACGCCGAGCAGCACGAACACCCAGCGCCAGCCGAACTGGTGGGTGATCCACCCCATCACCGGGGCGAACAGGGCGGTGGCGAAGTACTGCGCGGAGTTGAAGACCGCCGTGGCGCGGCCGCGTTCCGCGGTGGGGAACCAGGCGGTGGCGACCCGCGCGTTCGCCGGGAACGCGGGCGATTCGAACGCGCCCAGCAGCAGCCGCAGCGCGAAGATCGTCGTCACCGCGATCAGCACCGGGGTGGTGACCAGGCCGACGGCGCTGACCGCGAGCGTCACCAGCGTCCACAGCACCAGGCTCCACGCGTAGACCCGGCGGGCGCCGAACCGGTCCAGCAGCATCCCGCCCGGCAGCTGCGCCACCACGTACGCCCAGCTGAACGCGGAGAACACGTAGCCGAGCTGCACGGTGCTGAAGCCCAGTTCCTCCTGCACGCTGCTGCCGGTGATGGACAGGCTGCTGCGGTCGGCGTAGTTCACCACGGTGATCGTGAAGATCAGCGCCAGCACCAGGTAGCGGGTGGGGATGCGCGGCCCCACCGTTCTCCCGGCCGCCGGTTCGATGTCGGACATCGTCGTCCTCCCGGAGGGGAAAGCGGACCGGTAGTCCCGGAGCGGCACCACCGGGGTTCCCGATCGCGAAGTGCCAGCAGACTAGGGGCGCGTGATCATGCGTCGCCAACACCGATTCGGCATCATCCGATGCCGAAAAGGAATCGGAATTCCGCTCGGATCAACGCCGGCCGCCGATCGGAGCAATCTCCGGGACCGGCTCGGCGGAATCCGATTCATCCCGAAATTGCCCGATTGGACCGTTCCGGTGATCGATCTGGAAACATTCGCGAGAATCGTGTGATGATTTCCGCGAAGCCGCTCAGGCTTCCACCGGCGATCCGTGGGGGAACGCCGGACTGGGGTCCAACAGAAAATCGAGGAACAGCGGATGCACATCGCGAAGAAGGCGGCCGCCGCCGTCGCGCTGACCGGCGCCGTCCTGGGAACCGCCCTGGTGGGAGGCGGCACGGCCGCCGCGGTCCCGAACGAATCGGACGGCGTCATCACCATTCTGGGAACCTGCGGGGACAAGTTCTCCCCTTCGGTCGGCGGGGGCGCTGCCGGGTGGACCATCACCTGCGGCGGCGGAAAGGTCCGGGTGCAGGGCTGGGTCAAGGACACCAAGGCGGACGGCAAGGCCGCCGAGGTGTACGGCACCTGGGGCAACGGGGACAGCTTCGGCACCGTCCGGGCCGGCGGGAACGGCACCACGAAGAAGTTCGACAAGTCGCATTCCGGATCGAAGGTGAGCCTCTACCTGCGGGTCATCTGATCCGCTGATCCGCCGCCCGACGAATCGATTCGCACGAGAATCGAACGGGCGGAAATCAGAATCGAAAACCGGGGGCACGCGCGGCGCGCGGAAGAATTGCGCCGCGCGTGTCGCCGCGCGCCCGGGGAATTCCGAACGGCGGTCGAGTCCCGGGAAGTGCGCACCGGACCACGCCGTAGCCTTCCCCGGAGGAAGCGGACGGGCGGAGGGATCGGCGATCAGCACTCGGTGCCCCACGGGCGAGCACGAGCACCACGACGTCTACGAGGCGCAATGCCCGTGCCGGTCGGTGCTGGACCTGCTGGCGAACAAGTGGTCCGCGCTGGCGATCGGCGCCCTGGAGGCGGGACCGCACCGGTTCGGCGCCTTGCAGCGGCGGTTGCAGGGGGTGAGCCCGAAGGTGCTCACCCAGACGTTGCGCCGCCTGGAGACGACGGGCCTGGTGTCGCGGACCGTGTACCCGGAGGTCCCGCTGCACGTCGAGTACGAGCTCACCGAGCTGGGCCGCAGCGCCGCCGTCCCGCTCAACGCCTTGCGCTCCTGGGTCGAGGACCACCTGCACGACCTGTCCCACTAGGACACCGCTCACCGCAGGGCGGCACCCCTCCGCCGATCGGCGCGGGAGGTTCCGGGGTGCGCTCACCCCGGCGCCCGCGCACGTCGCCCACCGGCCGGCCCGTCCGGGCCCCGCTCCCGCGAGATCGCTCGCGCCCGCTCCCGCGCCGATGCGAGCCGTTCGGCCGCCCGCGAACCCGCCCGGCCGCGGGCTGTTGACTGCGCCACACCGCGGCCATATTGTTCCGATTCGCAATTTGATACAAAACCTGACTTGCGGGAGCGCACATGACGATCACCGGCAGATCGTTGCCCCGGCGGACTCGCCGCCGAGCGCGAACAGCGGCGGACCCCGTGCTGACGCGCGGCGGACTCGCCGCCCGGATCACCGCCGCGGCCGCCGGACTCGTCCTGGTCACCGCAGGCGCGGCCTCGGCGTGGGACACCGCCCGCTCCGGTGCGGGCCCCCGCGACAAGCTCAAGATCGTGGCCCCGGCCGCGCCCGGCGGCGGCTGGGACACCACCGCCCGCGAGCTCCAGCACGCCGCGCAGGAGAACGACCTCACCGGCACCGCCGAAGTGCTCAACATCGAGGGCGCGGGCGGCACCATCGGGCTCGCCCGCACCCTGAACCAGCCCGGCGACCCGAACACGCTGCTGCTCACCGGCACGACGATGCTCGGCGCGATCGAGATCAACGGCTCCCCACCCGCGTAGCGGACACCACGCCCATCGCCCGGATCACCGAGGACTACGACGCGATCGTGGTGCCCGCGGACTCGCCGCTGCGCACCGTGCACGACCTCGTGGACCAGTGGCGGCGCGACTCCGGTGGGGTCGTCGTGGGCGGCGGCTCCATCGGCAGCCTGGACCACCTGCTGGCCGGGTCGGCGGCGGCCGAAGCAGGAGTGGGGCCCGCGGGGCTGAACTACATCGCCTACTCCGGCGGCGGCGAGATGGTCGCCGCGCTGCTCGGTGACCACCTCGACGTCGGCGTCGCCAACACCGACGAGATCAGCGACCAGGTCGCCGCGGGGGAGCTGCGGGTGCTCGGCGTCTCCGCGCCGCAGCGCACCGCCGACCTGCCGGACGCGCCGACGCTGCGCGAAGCGGGCATCGACATCGTGCTGTCGAACTGGCGCGGGCTCGTCGCCGCACCCGGCATCACCGCCGAGCAGGCCGCGGACATGCGCGCGTTCGCCCGCGAGCTCACCGCCACCCCGCAGTGGCGGGACGCGCTGCGGCGCAACGGCTGGCTGGACGGGTTCCAGGACGGGCCCGCGTTCGACCGCACCCTCGCGGCGGAGACCGACCGGATCCGCGAGATCACCGAAGAACTGGGGCTCGCATGACCACCACGGACACCACCACCGGACGCGGCGCCGACCGGCTGCTCGCCGGGATCGTGCTCCTGCTCGGCGGTTTCCTCGTCGTCGGAGGACTTCGGTTACCGCTGCCGCTCAACGTCGGCTACCTCGGCCCGCAGTGGTTCCCGATCGCCGTCGGCGCGCTGCTGGTCGTGCTGTCCGGCGCGCTGCTGCGCGGCGCGGGCCGGCGGGCCGAACCACCGGAGCGGACCGATCTGCGCGCGTTCCTGCTCGTCGTCGCCACCCTCGCCGCGCACCTCGTGCTGCTGGTGCTGCTCGGCTGGATCCCGGCGGGCACCGCGCTGTTCTGGGGCATCGCGCGGGCGCTCGGCAGCGGGCGGGCCCTGTTCGACCTCGGCGTGGCGGCGGTGTTCGCCTGCGCCGTCCAGTTCGCCTTCACCGCCGGTCTCGGCGTCGCGCTGCCGGTCGGTCTGCTCGCGGAGGTGCTGTGATGGACGCCTGGACCCTGCTGCTCGGCGGCTTCGCCGACGCGCTGTCCCCGGGGAACCTGCTGCTGTGCCTGGTCGGCGTGGTGCTCGGCACCGCCGTCGGCGTGCTGCCCGGGCTGGGCAGCTCGATGGCAGTGGCGATGCTGATCCCGCTGACGTTCCGGCTGGACCCGACCGGGGCGTTCATCATGCTGGCCGGGGTGTACTTCGGCGGGCAGTTCGGCGGGGCCACCACCGCGATCCTGCTCAACACGCCCGGCCAGTCCTCCTCGATGGCCACCGCGTTCGAGGGCTTCCTGATGGCCCGCGCCGGGCGCGCCCCGCAGGCGCTGGCGACCTCGGTGCTCGGGTCGTTCGTCGGCGGCACCATCGCCTGCGTCGCGGTGGTGTTCTGCGCGCCGTACCTGGTGGACTTCGCGCTGCGGTTCGGGCCCGCCGAGTACTTCGCGCTCGCGCTGTTCGCGTTCGCCGCCACCGCCGCGGTCGTCGCCGATTCCGCGGTGCGCGGGTTGACCGCACTGGGGCTGGGCCTCGCGCTGGGGAGCGTCGGCATCGACGCGCAGACCGGGGTGGCGCGCTACACCCTCGGCGCCGACGCGCTGCTCGACGGGGTGAGCGTCGTCGTGGTCACGGTCGGGATGCTCGCCATCGGCGAAGTGCTGCACGTCGCCGCCCGCGGCCCCGGCACCCAGCGGTTGCAGGACGTCGGCTCCGGGCGGCCCTGGTTGAGCCGCCGGGACCTGCGGCGTTCGTTCCTGCCGTGGCTGCGCGGCACCGCCGTCGGACTGCCGTTCGGCGCGATCCCCGCGGGCGGCTCGGAGATCCCCACGTTCCTGTCCCTCGGGCTGGAGCGGCGGCTGGCCCGCCGCCGGGGCGACTCCGAGTTCGGGCGCGGCGCCATCGAGGGCGTCGCCGCACCCGAGGCATCGAACAACTCGACCACCGCGGTGTCGCTGGTGCCGCTGCTCGGCCTGGGCCTGCCGACCTCCGCGACCGCGGCGATCATGCTCGGCGCGTTCCAGCAGTACGGGATGCAGCCGGGGCCGCTGCTGTTCGAGAAGGAGGGCGACCTCGTCTGGGCGCTGCTGGCGAGCCTGTTCATCGGCAACGTGCTGCTGCTGGTGCTGAACCTCCCGTTCGCCCCGGTGTGGGCGAAGCTGCTGAGCATCCCGCAGCACTACCTGTACGCGGCGATCGCCGTGTTCGCGACGCTCGGCGCCTACTCCGCGAAGCTGGCGATCTCGGACGTGGTGCTGGTCTACCTGGTCGGCTTGCTCAGCTTCCTGTTGCGGCGCACCGGGGTTCCGCTCGCGCCGGTGCTGATCGGCGTGATCCTCGGGCCGCTCGCCGAACGCGAACTGCGTCGGGCGATGGCCCTCGGGCAGGGGGACGTGCTGGTGCTGCTGGACGGCCCGATCGCGGTCGGCCTGTACTGGGTGCTGGCAGTGACCCTGGTGGTGGCGCTCGGGATGCGCTGGAGGGCCGCGGCGCGTGGGTGACGGCGAGCCGGTGCCCGCCGTTTAGCATCGCCTCGACGACGACCGCGGCGAGGAGATCATGGCCCCCACCATCGAGATGCAGGTCATCGACCTGATCCGGCGTTCCGGTCTGGAGCGGGGCGCGCACGTGCGCGAGCAGTGGGCGGCCGATTCGCTGGGCCTCTCCCGGTCGCCGGTGCGCAAGGCGCTGTCCGCCCTCGCCGAGCTGGGCCTGGTGACCCGGCAGCCGAACCGCGGCTACTTCCTCAACCGCTCGGCGGCGGAGCTGGCGCACGTGGACCTCTCGGCGGGCGACGCCGTGGAGGACGCCTACTTCCGCATCGGTGACGACCACCTCAGCGGCCGGTTCTCCGGCGAGTTCACCACCGCCGAGGTGTGCCGCCGGTACGGCCTCACCGCGCGGGAGGCCGACCGGGTCCTGCTGCGGATGGAGCGGGAGGACCTGATCCGGCGCAGACCCGGCCGCGGCTGGGCGTTCCAGCACCTGCTGACCACGGCGGAGGCGCACGACCAGAGCTACCGGTTCCGCATGATCGTGGAGCCGGCGGCGGTGCTGGAACCCGGGTTCGCCGTGGACGCCGAGAAGTTCGCGCTGCACCGCGAGCAGCAGCGGGCCCTGCTGCACGGGGACGCGCTGCTGCTGCCGCGCGGTGAGCTGTTCCGGGTGAACGCGGAGTTCCACGAGATGGTGGTGGGGTGTGCGGCGAACGCGTACCTGCTGGACGCGGTCAGCCGGGTCAACCGGGTGCGCAGGCTCGTCGAGTACCGGCACCAGACGGACCGGCAGCGGTTGGTCCGGCAGGCGCGGGAGCACCTGGAGCTGCTGGACCTGCTGGAGGCCGGGGACCGCGAGGCGGCGTCCCGGTTCCTGCGCGGCCACCTCGACGAGGTGCGCGCGGTGAAGACGCGGTTGCCGGGAACTCGCTGAACCATTTTGTTTTTCTTCGCGGATTCGTACAATCAACACCATGGTCGGAACCGCTGAACTCACCGTCGGCGAGCGCACGCACCGGTACGTCCCGCTGCGGGAGATCGCCTCCGAGGCGGAGCTGGCCGCGCTGCCGCACGCCATCCGCGTGCTGCTGGAGAACGTGGCCCGCCGGGCACCCGCCGCGCTGCCCGCCGTGCTGCGCCGGGCGCGGGACCGCACCGGCGACTGCGAAGTCCCGGTGCACCCGAACCGGATCATGCTGCACGACACCACCTGCCTGCCCGCGCTCGCCGACTTCGCCGGCATGCGCGACGGGATCGCCGAACTCGGCGGCGACCCGGAGCTGCTGCAGCCCGCGATCCCGGTGGACCTCACCGTCGACCACTCGGTCATCACCGAGGAGTACGGCACCGCCGACGCGGCGGAGCGAAACCTGCTCATCGACTTCCGGCGCAACCGGGAGCGCTACGAGTTCATCAAGTGGGCCGAGGGCAGCGTGCGGAACTTCCGCGTCGTGCCACCGGGAACCGGCATCATCCACCAGGTCAACATGGAATCCCTCGCGCGCGTGGTGTGGGCGGACGAATCCGGCGACGTGCCCGTCCTGCACCCCGACCTGCTGGTGGCCACCGACAGCCACACCCCGATGATCAACTCGATCGGGGTGGTCGGCTGGGGCGTCGGCGGGCTGCAGGCGCAGGCGGCGATGCTCGGCGAGCCCGTCGTCATCCCGTTCCCCACCGTCGTCGGCGTGCGGCTGCTGGGCCGGCTCCGCAGCGGGGTCACCGCGACCGACCTGGCGCTGACCGCGACCGAGGTGCTGCGGGCGCACGGCGTCATCGACAAGTTCGTCGAGTTCTTCGGCCCCGGCGCCGCCGACCTCGGCTGGGCGGACCGCGCCGCGGTGGCGAACATGGCGCCCGAGTACGGCGCCACCTGCGCGTACTTCCCGTTCGACCGGCAGGCGCTGGACTACCTCGAACTCACCGGCCGCGACGCCGAGCACCGGGCCGTGGTGGCGGCGTACCTGCGGGCGCAGGGGCTGTTCCGCACCGGCGCGGAACCCGACCCGGTCTACGACGAGCTGCTCACGCTCGACCTGGACGCGGTGGAACCGAGCGTCGCCGGGCCCCGGCTGCCGCACGCGCGGCTCCCGCTGTCCCAGGTGCCCGCCGCCTTCCGCGCCGCCGCCGGGGAGCAGGAACCCGCCGTGGGCGCCTTCGACGAGCCGGTCCCGGCGGGCGGCATCGCCATCGCCTCCATCACCAGCTGCACCAACACGGCGAACCCGGCGCTGATGGTGCAGGCCGGGCTGCTGGCGCGGCGGGCCGCCGAACGCGGGCTGCGCGCCAAGCCGTGGGTGAAGACCTCGCTGTCACCGGGTTCCCGGGTCGTCAGCGACTACCTCGACGCGGCCGGGCTGCTGGCCGCACTCGGCGACACCGGGTTCCACGTCGCCGGGTTCGGCTGCATGACCTGCATCGGGAACTCGGGGCCGCTGCACCCGGTGGTGGACGAGCTGGTCGACGACGGGTTCGCGGCGACCGCGGTGCTCTCCGGCAACCGCAACTTCGCCGGGCGGGTCAACCCGAAGATCGGCCACTCGTTCCTGGCGTCCCCGCCGCTGGTCGTCGCCTACGCGCTGGCCGGATCGGTGCTGCACGACTTCGAGTCCGAACCGCTCGGGCACGACCGGGACGGAGCTCCGGTGCACCTCGCCGACCTGTGGCCCTCCGACGACGAAGTGCACCGGGTCGTCGCGGAATCGGTGCGGCCCGAGATGTTCCGCGCCAACACCGACCGGCTCCGCGACGGCACCGCGCACTGGCGGGAGCTGGGCGCCCCCGGCGGCACCCGGTTCCCGTGGGACCCCGGATCGACCTACATCCGCCGGCCGCCGTACGTGGCGGGCCTGCCCCGGGAGCCGCGCGGGGAGCTCGGGTTCGCCGGGGGCCGCGTGCTGCTGCTGCTCGGCGACGACGTCACCACCGACCACATCTCCCCCGCAGGAGCCATCCCCGCCGACAGCGCAGCGGGCCGGTACCTGCGGGAGCGCGGCACCCCGCCGCAGGACCTGAACCAGTACTCCACCCGGCGCAGCAACCACGAGGTGATGCTGCGCGGGGCGTTCACCAACCGGGCGGTGGTGAACCGGCTGCTGCCGGAGTCGGAGGCGGAGACGGGTGCCCGTGCGCTCGACGCGGCCGGGCGACCGGCTTCCGCGCACGACGCCGCGCTGTCCTGCCGCGCGGCCGGAATTCCGCTGATCGTCGTCGCGGGCCGGAACTACGGCGCCGGATCCAGCCGGGACTGGGCGGCGAAGGCGCAGGCGCTGCTGGGCGTGCGCGCGGTGCTCGCCGAGAACTTCGAGCGCATCCACCGCAGCAACCTGATCGGCATGGGCGTGCTGCCGCTGCTGTTCGAGCCAGGCGAATCCGCCGCCGACCACGGGTTCGGCGCCACCGACGAGCTCGCCCTGACGGTGCCGGCGGAGCTGGTGCCGGGCTTGAACCGGCTCCACTTGGCGATCACCCGGCGGGACGGGGCGGTGCGCTCGCTCACCGTGCTGCTGCGGATGGATTCGGACAGCGAGATCGCCTACCTGCGACACGGCGGCACCCTCCCCTACGTGATCCGCCGGGCACTGCCGCTGGGGTGAGCGCTCACCGCACGTCTCCTTCGGCTACGCCGACGAGTCCGATCCGGCGAACGCGCTGCGGATGCCCCGCGCCGCGCTCGCCGAGACCACCCGGTTCCACCGCTGACACCAGCCGACACCGCCGACGCCCGCCGACACCACCGCCGACACCGCAGACACCGCAGACACCGCGATCTGCGCCGAACCGATGGAACATCCGGCGCGGAACCGGCAAGATCACCTGGATGGACGAGGACACGACCGCGGCCCGCCCGCCGCGGAAGCGGTGGCGCCGCGCGCTCGCGGGCGTGCTGATCGCGTGCGCCGCGCTGCTGCTGGCCGGCGGGACCGCGTTCGGCGTCGGCTACCTGGTGTGGCCCATCCCGGACCCGGTCGAGATCGCGGCCCGCACCGATCAGTCGGTGCTGATCGCGCACTCCGACGGCACCGAGCTGACCCGGATCGTGCCGTCCTCGGGGAACCGGACCATGGTCGACGACCTGCGCGCGGAGGTGTCGGAGCCGATGCGCAACGCGACCCTCGCCGCCGAGGACATCTCGTTCTACCGCAACAGCGGGTTCGACCCGATCGGCATCCTGCGGGCCGCGTGGTCGCAGGTCACCGGGGGCGTCGGCGGCGGCTCCACGCTCACCCAGCAGTACGTCAAGCTCGCCACCGGCGCCGACGAGCACAGCTACACGCGCAAGTTCAAGGAGGTCGTGCTCGCGGTCAAGGTGACCAACGAGCTGCCCAAGGACGAGATCCTGCAGGCCTACCTGAACACCGCCTACTACGGCCGCGGCGCGTACGGGGTGCACGCGGCGGCCGACGCGTACTTCGGCAAGCGGCCCGCCGACCTGGACCCGAGCGAATCGGCGCTGCTGGCCGGGATGGTGCAGCGCCCGACGGAGAACGACCCCGCCTACGACCCGGAGCAGGGCCGGGCCCGCTGGGAGTACGTCGCCGGGCAGCTGCGCGGGCACGACCTGGTCGACGAGGCGCAGGGCGCGGCGATGCGGATGCCCGCCACCCGGGAGCGCTTCGCCTGGCGCGGCGAATCGCTGTCCGGCACCACCTACGAGATCCGCCAGCAGGTGCTGGAGGAGGCCGAGCGGGCGGGCTTCACCGAGGACACCTTGCAGCGCGGCGGCTACTCGGTCGTCACCACCATCGACTCCGTCGCGCAGCGCTCGGCGGAGGAGGCCGTCGCCGAGGTGACCGCCCGTGCGCCGGGATCGCACGCGGCGCTGGTCGCGATCGAGCCCGGCACCGGCGAGGTGCGCGCCTACCACAGCGGCACCGCGGCACCGGGCGGCTACGACTGGGCCGCGGCACCGCAGTACCCGGGCACGGCGTTCGAACCGTTCGTGCCGTTCCTGCGGCCCCCGCCGCCGCGGGTCGCGCAGGTGGCGCCCTGCGAACGGGAGTGCACCGGCGCGCAGGAACAGGTCGAGCAGACCGCGGCGCGACTCGGCTTCGACACCGGCGCGTGGCGGTCCGGCCCGGACTTCTTCGAGCGGCTGGAGGCGGGCGAGCAGCCGGTCAGCGCCGTCGACGTCGCGCACGCCTACGCGACGATCGCCGCGAACGGGCAGGAGCGGAAGCCGCGGATGCTGGGCGAGATCCGGGACAAGGAGGGCCGGGTGGTGCTGTCCGCCGAGTCCGCACCGCGACCCGCGTTCGCCGCGGACGCCGCCGACTCGGCGGCGCTCGCGGACGAGATCGCCGGTGCCCAGTGGCCGGGGTCGGCGGACCGGCGCGGATCGGCGCGCCAAGTGGTGGAGCGCGGCTGGTACCACTCGATGACGGCGTGGACGAACGGGTTCAACCCGTGGCTGTCGACCTCGGTGGTGCTCAGCGCCGCGGACGAGCAGAACCGGCAGCGGCCGCTGGTCGGCACGGACGGGCGCCCGTTGGACGGGACGAACGCGACCGACGACATCTGGCGCCTGTTCGACCTGGGCCGCGTCACCGGTGTCGCCGACGCACCCCCGACAGATCAGTAGACCGGTCGTCTAGAATAGAGATCGGCCGGACGGGGAACCCCGGACGCGGGCCCCGCCCGACCGAACCGCAGCCGACGTGGAAAGCAGCTCATGAAGGTCTTGATCGTCCTCACCTCGCACGACCGCCTCGGCGACACCGGGAACCAGACCGGTTTCTGGCTGGAAGAGCTCGCCGCGCCCTACTACCGCCTGCAGGACGCCGGCGCCGAACTGGTGCTCGCCTCCCCGCAGGGCGGCGCACCCCCGCTCGACCCGAACAGCAGTGCACCCGACGCGCAGACCGACGCGACCCGGCGCTTCGAAGCCGATCCGCAGGCGACCGCCGCGCTCGCCGCCACGGTCCGGCTGGACTCGGTGTCCGCCGACGACTTCGACGCCGTCTTCTACCCCGGCGGGCACGGCCCGCTCTGGGACCTCGCCGAGGACCAGCACTCGATCCGGCTGATCCAGGACGTGCTGGGCGCCGGAAAACCGGTCGCGCTCGTCTGCCACGCCCCCGGCGTGCTGCGGCACGTCGTGAACCCGGACGGTTCCCCGCTGGTGCGCGGCAAGCGCGTCACCGGGTTCACCGACTCCGAGGAGGCCGCGGTGCAGCTCACCGAGGTCGTGCCGTTCCTGGTGGAGGACGAGCTGAAGTCCCTCGGCGGCGACTTCTCGCAGGGCCCGGACTGGTCGTCCTACGTGCTGCGCGACGGCCTGCTCATCACCGGCCAGAACCCCGCGTCCTCGGCCGCGGCCGCCGACGAGCTGCTCGCACTGCTCTCCTGACCGGAGACCGTTCCAGCGGCTGGGTAACCTTGGCGCCCATGACCAGGAAGGACACCCGCACCGCGCTGCTGGACGCCGCGCAGCGGATCTTCGCGAACAAGGGCTACGCGGCGGTGGGCATCAAGGAGGTGCTCACCGAGGTGGGCGTGCCGAAGGGGTCCTTCTACCACTACTTCGGGTCGAAGGACTCCTTCGGCGAGGCCGTGCTCGACAAGTACTTCGCGGAGTACCTGGCCGAGGTGGACCGGATGCTCGCCGAACCCGGCGCGGACTGGGCGACGCGGCTGCTGCGCTACTGGGACTCCTGGCACGACACCCAGGGCCTGGACGACTGCCAGGGGCGGTGCCTGGCGGTGAAGCTCGGCGCGGAGGTCGCCGACCTGTCCGAGCCGATGCGGCGCTCGCTGCAGGCGGGCACGACCGCGGTGATCGACCGGCTGGAGATCGCGATCACCGGCGGCCGGGAGGACGGATCGCTGGCGCCGCAGGGCGAATCCCGCGTGCTCGCCGAAGCCCTGTACGAGCTGTGGCTCGGCGCCAGCGTGCTCGCGAAGGTCCGCCGCGAGCTCGGCCCGTTGGACGGCGCCCGCGCGGTGACCCGCACCCTGCTCGGCCTCCGGCCGTAAGGCGGCTGGTCCGCGGCCCGCCGTCCGCGGCTCCTGGCCCACGTCCCGCAAACCCGTGAGCCCGTGAGCCTCGCGAGCCCGCGAGCCCGCGAGGAAGTCCCCTACCCCACCACCGCGCGCAGCGCCGCCTCCAGCCGGTCCACGCCCTCGTGCAGGTCGGCGTCCGCGATGGTCAGCGGCGGCGCGATGCGGAAGATCCCGCCCATGCCGGGCAGCTGCACGATGTTCACGTGCAGCCCCCGCTCCAGGCAGGCGGCGGTGACGGCGCGGCCGAGGTCGTCGGCCGGGGTCTTGCTCGCCTTGTCCGTCACCAGCTCGATGCCCTGCAGCAGGCCGCGACCGCGCACGTCCCCCACCACCTCGTACCGGTCCTGCAGGTCCAGCAGCCGGGACCGCAGCTCCTTGCCGAGCAGCGCGGCCCGGGACACCAGGTCGTCGCGCTCCAGCACGTCGAGCACGGCCAGCGCCACCGAGGCGGCGAGCGGATCGGACACGTGGGTGGTGAAGAACAGGAATCCCCGCTCGTGGCAGGACTCCTCGATCTCCGGCGAGGTCAGCACCGCGGCGACCGGGATGCCCGCGCCGAGCGTCTTCGACAGCGTCAGCAGGTCCGGCACCACGCCGTCGCGTTCGAACGCGTACATCGTGCCGGTGCGGCCGAGGCCGGTCTGCGCCTCGTCGAGGACCAGCAGCATGCCGCGCCGGTCGCAGTGCTCGCGCAGCTTCGCCAGGTAGCCCGCGGGGAGTTCGATGATGCCGCCGGAGGACAGGATCGGTTCCACCACGCAGGCGGCGAAGTTCCCGGTGGACTGCTGATCGACGAGCCGGAAGCCGTAGTCCAGTTCGGACTCCCAGTCGTAGGAGCCGTCGGCGTGCCGGAACGGCGAGCGGTAGGCGTCCGGCGTCGGCAACGTCAGGTTCCCGGGCACCGGCGGCCCGTACCCGCGGCGGCCCGCGGAGAACGTGGCGGCCGCGGCACCGGAGGTCATGCCGTGCCAGGAGCGGTCGAAGGCGACGACCTCGTAGCCGCCGGTGTGCAGCTTCGCCATCTTGATGGCGGCCTCGTTGGACTCGGCGCCGGTGCTCAGCAGCAGCATCCGCTCCAGCGGGTCCGGCAGCGTCGCGGCGAGCCGCCTGCCGAGCTCCACGACCGGCCTGCTCAGCATTCCCGAGTACAGGTGGCCGAGGTTCGCGACCGCGTCCCCCGCCGCGCGCACCACGTCCGGGTGCGCGTGGCCGAGCAGCGCGCTCATCTGCCCGGACGTGAAGTCCAGGATGGCGTTCCCGTCCGAGTCGTGGACGTGCGCGCCCTCGGCCCGCTCGATGATCCGCGGGGTGAAGGGCCCGCCGTACCTGACGAGGTGGTCGGCGGCGAACCGCCAGAAGTCCTGGTCGTCCACTGTCCGCTCCCGGCTCGGCGCCACGTGTGCGACGCCGAGCCTAACGATCGGTGGCGGGACGGCAAGGGTGCTAGCCGCGCGGCTTGAGCGGTTTGCGCCCGACTCCCGCCCAGATCCCGGACTGCTCGGGGTGCTCGAACCCGAGGTCCTTGGTGTGGTTGGGGCTGCGGTCCTCCGGGTGCCACTCGGACGTCCAGGCCATGCCCGGTTCCATCAGCTCGAAGTCGCCGAGCAGGCCTTCGATGTCCTTGCGGGGCCGCCAGATCACCGGGCTGGAGGAGCGGTCGTACATGGCCTTGATGCCCGCGAGCTTGTCCTCCATCTCCGGCAGCACCCCGTCGTCGGTGATGTGCGAGATCACGAGGTACGAGCCGGGCGGCACCAACTCGCGGTAGCGGGCGACGACCTGCTCGGAGACGTCGGTGCCGTCGGGTCCGAACTGCTGGACGTGCAGGACCGCGATGAGCAGCACCGCGATCGGCTTCTCCAGGTCCAGCACGCCGGTTTCGAGCGCGCGCTGCCACAGCTTGTCCGGGTTGCGCAGGTCCGCGTTGACGGCGGCGTGCCGGTTCGGGTCGCCGTGCTTGTCCAGCAGCACCTTGGAGTGCGCGACGGCGACCGGCTCGTTGTCGATGTAGACGACGCGCGAGTCCGGTTCGATCTCCTCGGCCACCGAGTGCGTGTTGCCCATCGTCGGCACGCCGGATCCGATGTCGATGAACTGGTGCACGCCGTGCGCGACCAGCCGCCGCACCGCGCGGTGCAGGAACAGCCGGTTGCTGATCGCGATCGGGCGCAGCAGCGGGTACTTGTCGATGACGCTGCGCCCGAAGGCGCGGTCGATGGCCCAGTTCGCGTCGCCGCCGAGGTACCAGTCGTACACCCGGGCCACGCTGGGCTTGGTCAAGTCCGCGGTTTGCGGTGGGTACGGGTCCTTGCCCGAGACGCTCATACGTGTGATCTTCCTGCCGCCGCCGAGAAGCCGTCCGCACACTGTAGTACTCCGCGTGCACGCTGTGATCCACGCGCGGTCACCGAACCGCTCCAGCGCGGAACCACCCCTCGGGGACCAGGAGAGAAGCCCGGAACTCCCCACCCGACACGCCGAAACCCGCCCGGCCGCGCGGGCCGGGCGGGCGAGCGGGCGACGGCACCGCAGGCACCCACCGCCGACACCCCGAAAGAACCCGATGGCCCACCCGACGGGCCGTGCCGTCTTCCTGTCAGCGGCGAAGCCGCTGAGCGGCGACCACGCAAGACACCGGCACCGCAGCGGGTTCTCAGCGGTTCCCTCGCGAGGACAGCGATTTCTCCTGTGGCGGAGCCACCGGTGAAATCGATCCCGCAGCGAGGGAACCGCTGAGGTT